>NZ_ADJN01000073.1:0-1632 GCF_000178095.1 Peptostreptococcus anaerobius 653-L
GACGGTGTAAAGATTTTGTAGGGAAAAACTATAGACTTTCCCTTTGATTAGTACTTAATTTTATAAAATATTTAATTTTTCTCTAATTGACAATATCTTCCTTACCTGCATAGAAGGCGATACTTGAATTTTGTCATAATATTTTCCATTTTTGTGTATTTCTTTTTCCATTAGGAACATACTACTAGAGCTGTAGACTTCATCTCCTGCTGCCATTCGTTCTTCCTTTAATTCAGATTGATATCTGATTAATCTCAGAATGTCCCCGCCATTCCAGCAGTAGGCTCTAAGACGTGCCATTTTATCTGCTCCATTCTTGCTCCAGCCCATTGGTCTTGAACTCATTCTGCTAGCCAAAACGTGGCTTACATGACCTTCTGTACTACTGCCTATCACTCCATTTGGGTGTCTCAAGCGTAGCTTAGTGGCACTCCAATTTGAAAGTATGTACAAGGCACTATTATCTATTCTTTTTAAATCACTTTCTACTTGTGCATAGTCTTTGATTATTTCAACTACTTCTTTAAAGTCAGACTTATTTCCATTTCTTATTGCATCACGTAGTAGCTCTCTACCGTATGCTTTTCCATCCAGCAGATGACTCGTCATGCTAGTCAAATATTTATTGATATGATATTCATCAAGGACACTTATCATCCCTGAAATCCTGTTTTTTCCTGATTTAATCCACTGTCCTCCATCTGCATTTAGATATATTTTTTTAATACAGCTAAGGTCGTATGTTTTTTCGATATATTCATATACTTCATCCCAAAGTCTTGCATTTTCCCTACCTTCATATATGCCACTAAAGTAATGTGGATTAATCAATCTGTGGCGTTTGCTCTCTGGAGCAACTTTTTCTATTCCCTCATGGACATATACTAGTTTCATCTGTACATTATTTAACTTATATCCATTTGAACCCACTTCTATATCTCCCTTTTGATTGATAAACTGCAATGGCACATGGTCTTCATCCGCCTCGATATACAGGTATTCTACTTTCTTTAGTTCTTCTTGATATATTGGGGGTGGAAATTTTATATTATGAATCATATTCTTTACTGTACCCTTACTAACATTATCCGTAATGCTTACTGCATCTCCAGCTTTTCTATACGATGTTTGTGCTGCTTCTGATAGTATCTTAGCCTGTGCATCTTCAGTTATCCTACTGTAACTGTCTAACTCTAGGTAACTATCAAGCAAGTATTTACGTTCTCCTGTTTTCTTATGTTTGTACAAGGTTTTATCAAAAGAAAATTCACCTAAAGAGCAAATCATCGTTCTTCTATCTCTCCTTACAATTTCCCAGTTTTTTTTACGTATTTGGCTATCTCTGATGCCTTGATCTAATTCACTAAAAACTTCTCCAATGAAGGAACAGCCCAACTTGATAACCTCATTACTGACCGATTCAACAAAACCTGCGATATCTTTTGGGTTTGTAAAAAAATTTGCACTGCTATTTTCTAAATTTTTTGCCCCTTTTTGGCAAAACTGTAGTATACTTTTGTACATAGGGAACATCCTCCTTGTATTTAGATTTTTTTGCTTACTTAAATACTAACACAAAGGATGTTCTCTTTTTTATTTTTTTTAAAATTTCCCTACAAATATTTTACACTA
>NZ_ADJN01000072.1:0-81004 GCF_000178095.1 Peptostreptococcus anaerobius 653-L
AGGTCTACTCTCTTTTTTTAAGAACAGTTACTATAGTATTCCCATAGATTCTAATGCTTTTAAAGAACCCATTTTTGAATGATCATAAGTCATACCACCCTGGAAGTATACATTATATGGTGGTCTTATAGGTGCATCTGCGCTAAGTTCTATTGATGAGCCTTGGACAAAGGCACCTGCAGCCATGACTACCTCGTCGTCATAGCCTGGCATAGCCCATGGAACAGGTCTTACAAATGAATCAACTGGTGCAGCAGCCTGAACACCCTCACAGAACTTAACAACCTCTTTTCCATTGTGTAGCTGGACTATCTGGATGATGTCACTTCTAGGATCATCATAGGCTGGGTTGACCTTGTAGCCTAGTCTTTCATACAATCTTGCACAGAAGACAGCTCCCATGACTGCCTGTGATACTACATAAGGCGCTATAAACAAGCCCTGTAGGACATTTCTAGTAGTACCAAAAGTCAAGCCACATTCCTTTCCTATACCTGGGCATGTAAGCCTATAGGAAATTAGCTCTATAAGATCTTTTCTACCTACAACATATCCACCAGTAAGGGCAAGTCCACCGCCGGGATTTTTGATTAGGGACCCAGCCATGACGTCAACTCCTACATCTGTAGGTTCTAGGGTCTCTAAAAATTCACCATAGCAGTTGTCTATCATTACTATGACATCTGGTTTTACAGATTTAACGGCATCTATGGCCTCTTTTATATCCTCTATAGATAGGGACCTTCTCCATGCATATCCCTTAGACCTCTGCATCATTACAAGCTTAGTTCTATCATTTATAGCTGCCTTTGCACCCTCTATATCAATAGATCCATCTTCTAAGAAGTCTACTTGCTTATATGTTACTCCATATTCAGATAGGTCTCCCTTTTCTTTTCTGCTACCTACAACTCCTTGAAGTGTGTCATATGGTGCAGATGTTATAGAAAGTATCTCATCACCAGGTCTTACTATACCTTGGACTGTAAGAGATAGTGCATGGGTACCATTTACTATTTGTGGTCTGACTAGGGCATCTTCAGTATGGAAAACATTTGAGAATATCTCCTCTACCTTTTCCCTACCTATATCATTGTAGCCGTAGCCAGTAGTCCAGTTGAAGTGGTTGTCACTTAGGTGGGCCTTTTGCATGGCATTTAGGACCTTTAACTGGTTGTATTCTCTTATTTCCTTGATTTTTTCAAACTGTGGTTGAATCTCCCTATCCACATCCTTTGATAGTTCAAAAATTTTCTCATTGATTCCGTATTCTTTTAGTAGTAATTCTTCTGTTTCCTTTAACATTAAAATCTCCTCTTATTTTATAAAATCTTTTATTGCCTCGATTTGATCATCAAGTTCTGTAACCTTGTCTAAGTCTAACCAAAGGGCGTTTTCATACCTCTTAAACCAGGTAATCTGCCTTTTAGCATATCTCCTAGTTCCCTGCTTTAGTATATCTATGGATTCTTCAAGGGTCATCTTACCATCAAAATACTCTAGGACTTCCTTGTAGCCTATCCCCTTCATAGACTGCATCTGACTAGTATAGCCCATTTGGTGTAGTCCCTTGACCTCATCTAGTAGCCCCATGTCAAACATCATATCAACTCTCTGGTTTATCCTATCATATAAGATGCTCCTATCCCTGTTTAAGACGATTATTTTGGCATCAAATTTTGGGTTGTATTTTAGATCATTTGAAAAGTCTCCCATGTCTCCACCTGTCTTGTATACCTCGATGGCCCTGATGACCCTCTTAGTGTTGTTGGGGTGGATTCTTTTGGCTGCTTCAGGTGATAGGTCTTGAAGAAGCCTATAAAGGTAGTCTTTTCCCTTGTCATTTAGTATTTCTTCTAGGTCTTTTCTAATGCTAGGGTCTGAATTTGTACCTCCAAAGTCCATATCGTAAACTAGAGAATTTAGGTATAGTCCTGTACCACCAGTAACTATTGCCAGCTTTCCCCTCTTGTGTATGTCACTTATGATTTGACTTGCCATATCATGAAAGTCTGCAACTGAAAAATCCTCATCTGGATCTACTACATCTATCATATGGTGGACTACTGAGTCCATCTCTTCTTGGCTTATCTTGGCACTGCCTATGTCCATTTTTCTGTATATTTGCATGGAGTCTGCCGATATTATTTCACCACCTAAGACCTTTGAAAGCTCGATAGATAGAGCTGTTTTTCCGACTGCTGTAGGCCCAGTGAGTATAAGTATTGGTATTTTATCCGTCATTCCTACATCCTCCTCTTAAATAGCTTTTCTATTTCATATCTTGTCATCTTGACCATAGTAGGTCTACCGTGTGGGCAAGTGTAAGGGTTAGAGCATTCCTCAAGTTGTCCTATAAGGTGCTTGGCCTCTTCAATCGAAATCTTGTCATTTCCCTTTATGGCCGACTTACAAGCTATTTCTGCTATTTCGTCATACTTTGTGTCGTATATATTATCTATTTTACCTAGACCGTCTATTAGTTCATAGATAAACCTCTTTGACTCTGGCTCACCAAATGTATTAGGCAGTCCCCTAATTGATATTGACCTATGTCCAAACTCCTCAACAAGGAAGCCAAAGCTAGAGAATACATCTATATTTTTTCTGACAGTATCCATGTCATTGGCATCAAGATCCATAATTATAGGATCAATTAGCATCTGGACTGATATGTCATTGGCCTTGTACTTTGACATATACATTTCAAACCTGATTCTTTCATGGGCTGCGTGCTGGTCTAACATTATCATATCGTCATTTTTACTGAAGATTATATAAGTGTCAAAAATTATACCTATAAACTTTAATCCAATAAAATCCGGGTTTCTATCAGGACTCTCCTCTATAAAACTAGACTGTTGGTATTCCATTTTTGAATCGACTTCCTTCTTATCTTGTATGCCACCATTGTTTATATCACTTAACCTTATAGGTGTCTGTATCATATCAGCTTGGACTCTTGGAGACTCATTAGTATTTTGATTGCTACAAGAATTACTAACGTCTTCTCTAATAGCAGTGCTTGTAAGATTATTTTCCACCTCTTTGGGTGAATATGAAAAAGAGTTAAAACCAGCAAAGGAGTTTTTATTATAGAGGTCTTTACCCCTACTATTATCCTTATATCTTCCAACCAAACTAGACTTTAGGAGTATACCTCTTACAAAGTCCGAAAGTTCGTTTAGTATTTCCTCTTCTTGGTCAAACTTGACCTCTAACTTGCTAGGATGGATATTTACATCTACCTTGGCAGGGTCAACACTTATGTTTACAAAATATATAGGATACTTGTTGATCGGTATTATAGCCTTGTAGGCATCGTTTATTTTCTTGCTTATATTGGGGCTCTTGATATATCTACCGTTTATATATAGGTGCTGGTGGTTTCTGTTGCCCCTGTATATATTGTTATTGCCTAGGTAGCCACTTATGCTAAAGTATTTTGACCTATAGTCTATCTCAATTAGGTTTTCAGATATATCACGTCCGTAAATCATCCTAATAGCGTTTATGATAGACCCATCTCCTAGGGTTTCATAGATGGTTTTAGAATTATTTATATACTTTATTTTTATAGAAGGGTTACCTATGGCTATCTTGTTTACGATATCTGTTATGGCCTGGGCTTCAGCTTGGTTTGACTTTAGAAATTTCCTTCTCGCAGGTGTATTGAAAAACAAGTCCCTTACAGATATTTGCGTACCCCTATTGGCACTTGTAGCTTCTTTTTCTCTTATCTTACCTCCATCTAAGACAATCCTAAGACCAATTAGGGCTTCTTCTGTTTTTGTAAGCATCTCAAGTTTTGAAACAGCAGATATTGATGCAAGGGCCTCACCCCTAAATCCTAAGGATTCAAGAGATGATAGGTCTTCTACTGTGTTTATCTTACTTGTAGCGTGCCTTAAAAAAGCCTTGTTTACATCATCTTTGTCTATGCCCGAACCATTATCCACTATCCTGATTAGGTCTTTACCTCCGTTTTCTATCTCTATGCTTATATATGATGATCCTGCATCTATTGAGTTTTCGACCAACTCCTTGATTATTGAAGAGGGTCTTTCAACGACTTCACCAGCCGCTATCTTATTGATGGTTGAATCATCTAGTATATTTATTTTTGCCATAAGACCTCCTTACTTTGTTTTTACTTTATCTTTTTAGCCTTGTCTTGTAGCTGATATAATATATTCATCAGCTGTAATGGCGTTGTGTTCATCATATCTATATTCTTTATCTCGCTGATTATATCCTTATATGGAGATAGGTCTATTTGTTCATCCATAGGAATATTTTTCTTTGATTCCCTTTCAAGTACAAAATCAAAACTAAGCTGGCGGATTTCTTCTTCATTTTCTTCTTTAGGATATATACCAGTAGCTTGAGATATTGACTCTGAGTTATTTAGGTGATTTTTTTCTAGGTCTTTTAAGATAGAGTCTGCCCTTTTTATCAGGTCATCTGGCAACTTGGCAAGTTTGGCAACATAAATACCATAACTCCTATCAGCTGCACGGTCTACTATCTTCCTTAAAAATATAATGTCATCTCCTTCTTCTTTTACATCCACAGAGTAGTTCTTGATATTGTCATAGGTGTTTTCAAGGTCTGTTAACTCATGGTAGTGAGTTGCAAAAAGAGTCTTGGCCCCTATCCTATCATGTATATATTCTACTATGGACCAAGCAAGGGATATACCATCATATGTAGATGTACCCCTACCGACCTCGTCAAGGATTATAAGAGAGTATTTTGTTGCATTTTTTAGTATCTGGCTGACCTCATCCATCTCTACCATAAATGTCGACTGGCCTTGTGATAGGTCATCGCTAGCCCCTACCCTAGTAAATATCCTATCTAGGATTGGTATCCTTGCTGATGATGCAGGTACAAATGAACCTATATGGGCCATTAAACATATAAGGGCAGTCTGTCTCATATATGTGGACTTACCGGACATATTTGGTCCTGTAATTATATGGATCTTGTTGTTATCATTCATGGATGTCTTGTTTGCTATAAAGTTTTCTTGCCCCATTATTTGCTCAATAACAGGGTGCCTACCATCTATTATTTCAAGTTGACCTGATTCTGATACATAAGGTCTTGAATAAGAATTTTTGTTGGCTATGATTGCATTTGAAACATATACGTCAAGCTCAGCTATGGTGTTGGCAACAACTTGAATCCTGTCTATATTATCGTAAATCGTGTTTCTAATATCCTTGAAAATAGAGTACTCTAGGCTCTTTATCTTGTCTTCTGCATTTATTATCTTGTCCTCAACTTCTTTTAGTTCAGGAGTTATAAATCTCTCAGCATTGACCAAGGTCTGCTTTCTGATATATGAATCATCAAGGTCTAACTGGACTAGGGCTGCCTTAGTTATCTCTATATAGTAGCCGAATACTTTGTTGTATCCTATCTTAAGGGTCTTGGCTCCAGTTCTTTCTTTTTCTCTTTTTTCTATGTCCTTGATTATACTAGACCCGTTGTTGTATATGTCCCTAAGTTCATAGAGGTCCTTTGAATACTGGCTCTTAATGATATTTCCGTCCTTAAGGCCCTGGCTTGGTTCCTCGAGGATTGACTCATCTATTAGCCTGTATATATCGTACAGGCAGTCTATTGAAGACTTGAACTTGTCTAAAGCAGGTGAATCTGAGTTTGCTATTGTAGTCACTATCTCTGGTAGCTTGGCTATAGAGTTCTTAAGGTTTATCAGGTCCTTAGGATTGACCTTATCATAGGCTACCTTTGCACATATCCTCTCCAAATCGTATATTCTTTCAAGACTTTCTCTTAGATTTTCCCTCAGGTTAAAATCACTCAAAATAGCCTCAGTTATATCTAGTCTCCTATTGATAAGGTCTACATTCATTAGGGGTTGCTCGATAAATTTTCTGAGCATTCTTGCCCCCATAGGAGTAGATGTAGAGTCTATAACCTGTAGTAGAGATCCCTTTTTATTGGAGCTTCTAATAGTCTTTGTAAGTTCAAGATTTACCCTTGTAAATAGGTCAAGTACCATGTAGTCATTTGATTTGTATACATTTATCCTATTTATATTATTAGAAGATATCATCTGTGTATTTCTTATATAGTTTAGGACTATTGACAATGAAGATTCCATAGGGTGATTATTAAATATCATATTTTTTTCTAGGTAGGACCTATCAAAAATATCATTTAGGATATTCTTGTCCAGCAAGTCTTTATCAAAATCTTCATTCAAATAAATATTGGCAATTGCTGCCAAGGACCTAATAGAGTCCAAAAACTCAGGTCTATTTGTAATCAGTTCTTTGGGACCTACCTTGGCTATTTCATCCTTCACTTTTTTAGGATCTATCATTGTTGTATTTAGTTCACCAGTTGATATATCAGTATATGATATAGAGGCTGCATCATTCCCAAAGTATACTGCCATCAAATAGTTATTTGAAGTGTTTTCAAGACTGTCCTCTTCAAGCAATGTGCCCGGAGTAACTACCTTCACGACCTCTCTTTTTACTAGACCCTTGGCAGTAGAGGGATCTTCTACCTGTTCGCCTATAGCTACCTTGTAACCTGCTTGGATCAACCTTGTAAGATAGGATGACACTGAGTGGTAGGGAACACCACACATAGGAGCCCTTTCTTCTAGACCACATGCCTTTCCAGTAAGGGTGATATCTAGTACCTTAGATGCCAAAAGTGCATCATCAAAAAACATTTCATAAAAATCGCCTAATCTATAAAATAATATACAATCCTTGTATTCTTCTTTTGTATCTAAATAATGCTTCATCATAGGGGAAAGCTTTGACTTATCTATTTCCATATATACCTCCAATACGCTTGTAATTATGATTTTATTGCATAATCTCTAATATATTATTATAACACAAAATTCATTTATATAAAAAGAACCCAGCCAATTATTGACTAGGTTCTCAAGAATATTTCTTATGTAAGTAAGGATAGTATTTCGGATTTTAGACTTGCTCTTTTTTCTGGATTGTTTTTGCTTATTTCATCCACTGTAAATTCTTTTTTAACCATGGCTGGTTTAGTAGATAGAACATATATCCTATCTGATAGGCTGATAGCTTCATCAATATCATGGGTTATAAGCAAAATAGTCGAATTCATCTTTTTTCTAACTCCTGAAAACCAATCTATAAGAGATGCCTTAGTGATTGAGTCCAGGGCGCCAAAGGGTTCATCAAGTAACATTATATCTCTAGAGCATACATAGGTCCTCAAAAAATTAGCCCTCTGCTTCATACCACCAGACAATTGTCTTGGATAGCTTAACTCATATCCCTTAAGGTCAAATATATCGAAATAGTTCTCTACCTCTTGTCTGGCCTTGACCTTTGACATACCGGACAATACTAGGGGTAGGGACACATTGTCTATGATAGTCTTGTAGGGTAATAGGAGATCCTTTTGATACATATAGCCAAGGTGGCCATTTACATATACCTCACCATTATCCTTTTCTTCTATTCCGCTTATTATATTGAATATAGTAGACTTGCCACAACCACTTGGTCCGACAATAGATACCAATTCACCCTTGTTTAGGACTATATTTATGTCTTTTAGTATGGGTTCACCAAGATAGAATTTATCTAAATTTTTGAGATATATCTTATTTTTCTGCTGGTAAGAACTCATTAGTATACGCCTCTTTAACATTTAAGTCTTTCTTTATAAGACCATTAGATTTCATGAAATCAGCATAACCCTTCCAAGTTTCGTCCTTCATCTGTCCCCATACTGGAGCATCATCCTTGTACTTAGATGCTAAGAATTCCTGGCTCTTTTCCACTAGTGTCTTGTCTAGCTCTGGAACTGCCTTTGATAGGATAGCTGCAGAGTCCTTTGGATTTTTTATAGCAAAATCGTATCCCTTGGCAGTGGCTTGCATAAATTTCTTTACTAGGTCTGAATCTTCATCTATTATCTTTTTGCTAGTTATTATAATAGGTGTATAGTAGTCAAGCTTAGGATCAATATCCTTTATCGGTATGTAGTTTAGGTCTTCCTTAAGTATTTTTGATTTTACAACATCCCAACCTTCAAATACCCATGCAAAGTCTATGCTCTTTTTAGTAGCAGTAAAGAAGTCATCCTGACCTATATCAACTCTTTTAAGTTTGCTAAAGTCTGATCCATTTTTTTCCATAGCAAGTTTTATTATAGCTTCTTCAGACGGAGAACCCCAACCTCCATAAGTCTTTCCTTCAAAGTCCTTAGGTGACTTGATGTTCTTGGCTACTGGAGATGCAAAGCCTGATGTGTTGTGCTGAATAATAGCAGCTATTGCCTTTATTGGAAGAGGATCTTTTTCCTGTGTAAGAGCATATGTCACATCTTCCTGGTAAGATATACCAAACTGTGCTTGGTTTGTTGCAACTACAGTAGTTGAACCACTATCTGATGGCTGAACAATATTTAAGTCTATGCCCATTTCCTTGTAGTAACCCTTTTCTTTTGCTACATAGATACCAGTGTGATTAGTATTAGGTGCATAGTCCAATACTAGTGTAACCTTTTTAAGCTTATCAGATTTTTCATCTGCCTTTTTGCCAGAACCACTGCATCCTGACAGTATTCCTAGGGATAATGCCCCTACCAGAGTAAGTGATAATAATTTCTTTATTTTCATGTTTACCTCCTGTTTTTAAAATATAGATTTTTTAATAAAGTAATAATACCAACAAAAATCAAACTGAATATTACTACTAAAATTGTACATGCAAATACCTTGTCCAAGGCATATGAAGATTTTGCTCTGACCATATAGACTCCAAGTCCTATGCTACCTCCAAGCCACTCTGCAACTGTTGCTGCTACAAAAGCATAGGTTGAAGATATGGTTAGACCAGTGAAGAATTTGTCCATAGACATAGGGAACTTTAGGTGAATAAAGGTATTAATCTTGCTTGATTTCATTACCTTAAATAAATTTAAGTAGTCTCTGTCAATTGACTCTATCCCAGCCATAAAGTTGATAAGGACAGGAAAGAAACAAGTCAATACAACACACAATACCTTAGACTTGATTCCAAAACCAAACCATATAACCAATAAAGGTGCTATTGTAATCGTAGGTATCATCTGAGTTATATACATTATTGGATAAAAGCATTTTTTTATAATTGGAATAAAATCCATAAGTATACCCACAAATAGGGCAAACACAATTGAAATCAAAAAACCAATTATAGTCTCTTCAAGTGTTACCATTGAATGCATAAATAAAAGCCTGTAATCATCCCTAAATTCGAGTCCTATATCACTAGGCTTTGGCAGTATGTATGATGGCACACTCATTTTAACGCAAATTAACTCCCACACAAACAATAGGCTTATAAAGGTAATTATGGGATAGAATAATGTCGACTTATATAAGAACCTATCTTTACTAAGATTCTTAGCTTTATTATCTGTGATGTTGTAGTTTTTCATCAATTGTTATACCACCTTTTTTCTGGTCAACTCTTACGATTGTAATTACTCTTTCACATCCCAATTCAAAAGGTAAAAGGTGGATTTTTTTAGAAAGTTCGAATACATCATCTAAATCCCCCTCTATAGTGGTAGAGTTGGCTCCTATTTCATACTTAAGACCACTTTTCTTAGCAAGTTCTATACACTCGTCTACTATTTTGTACATTTCCTCTTCACAACCATATGGACGCAAAGGCATTACGGCTATATCTGCTATCACCATATCTAATATCTCCTTGTATTTTATTGATAAGCTAAAAAAAAGTCCCCGTGCTGGAGACTTTTATAAACTCCGGCATTATCCAAAGTCTTATGGGTCGAATATTTATTCCTCTCAGCAACCGCTCCCCTTACATTCAGTTTATCTATTATAATTATATCACAGAATTACAAAAATTAATCATTATTTTCATTTTAACGAATTAAGTTGTATACTGATAAATCTACCACATAAATAAATCTAGTACATAAAATCAGAGCATCTCTACGAAATTTCTTACCATATTTGCTGTTATACCCCAGATAATAAATTCTTCATACTCATAAAAAGGTATATCATAATACAGAGTAGGCCATGAATAGGACTCTTCTCCCTTTAGTGGTATATTTAGCCTTTCTAGTAGTCCTGATAGCTCTAATTTTTCGTCTGGAACAATTACAGATGCATTCTTAAATACAAGAGGCTTTTGGTCCTTGAAAAATGATATTGGCACTGTGAATAGTCGCTCTACTTCATCATTTGATATTGAAAGATCAATATTTTTATCTATCCTAGCAAGGTAACAGTGTATTAGACCTCTAGTAGGAGTTGCATATTCAAATATCCTAGATATAATCTCTAGCTGGGATTCTTCTGCCTCAATTTCCTCGCAAAATTCCCTAATTGCAGCGGCCCTTGACTCTTCATCTTTTTCTACCCTTCCACCCGGAAAAGATACCTCGCCAGGTTGGTGCTTTAGCTTAGAATTCCTAAGTTCAAAGAGTATATGGTCTTCACCAGTAATTTCTATAACTGGCAATACGACTGAAGAGTGCATCTGGTAGGTTGGGCTTAGAATCTTAGTCCCTACATTTTTAAACTTGTCTATATCATACATGTCAAAACCTCCTACTAAAATCTTAGGGGCTAGACCAAATGGTCAGCCCCTGTAAAGTCTTTTATTAAATTGCTATTTAAAAAAATTACTTAGATGATTGTTTTTTTGCCCTTATTAAGGTACTCTTTGATATGCCAGTCATCTCTTCTACTTTTTTGTAAGAATATGAATTAAGCATTTCGACTGCTTGGTTTATTTGTTCATCAGTGTACTTCTTTGGTCTACCCTCTCTAAATCCACTAGTTTTCTTGGCCTTATTCTTACCAGACTGTATCCTTTCCACAAGAAGGGCTTTTTCAAACTCATTTATAGCAAGGATTGTATCGTAGAGAATTTTACCCAAGACTGAAGAATCGAAAAGACCGATATTCAATATATGGATATTTATGCCTCTAGACCTAAGATCCCTAATTATCTCAAAGGTATCACCAATAGATGTAGCAAACCTATCTAACCTGGTAACTACTATAGTGTCATCTGCCTTAAGACTCTTAAGAAGCTTGTCAAACTCAGGTTTTGTGTTCATATCTAGAGAAGTTTCCTTTAAAATATTACAACCATAGTACCTGTCTGTTATTAAATTCTCTTGTTCCTCTAGATAGCCCGACTCTATTTGTTTTGCAGTCGTTGCTCTACAATAACCATATATCAAGTCCAACACCTCCTGATGTTTCATAACTTATAACTAAATTCTAAAAACTTACATATAATAAATCCAGTAAAAAAATGGAAAAATATCCCTTAGCACACACGTTCTTACAAGATGTATTATATCACAGGTGGGCGTCCAAAAACAATAACTAATGTTCAAAAATTTAAAAATATTTTTGGTAACTAGATATGACTGATAAAAAGACCTAAAAGACTTTATGACAACTATTTATTGGTATAAACTATAATTTATGAATACAATTTACAAATCAATTAATGAATTTTTATATTTTTCTGTCTAAAGTATTCATTTTATATATTAAAAAGTCATATATAAGTCACGGTATCAAAATGCAACTTATATATGACACTATTAATTTGATTAATTTTTCTTATTCTACTTTATTGCTATTGCTGAACTATCTTATTAAGTAGTCCCTGAATTTCTTCGCTCTCAATAAAGTCATCGAAGTTCATCTTTCTATCAAGTATTCCATTTTCACCTATAAATATTATTCTATTTGCTATAGAGTCTATAAACTGGTGGTCATGAGATGTGAATAGTAGAACTCCTGTAAAGTTTTCTAGGGCCTTATTGACTGATGTTATAGATTCAAGGTCAAGGTGGTTTGTCGGATCATCTAGCAATAGTACATTTGCATTTGATAGCATTAGCTTGGATAATAGACACCTAACCTTCTCTCCTCCACTTAGGACATTGGCTTCTTTTAGGGCTTCATCACCTGAAAATAACATCCTACCCAAAAATCCTCTTATATAAGACTCACTCTTTTCTTCTGAATACTGTCTTAGCCAGTCAACTAGTGAATAACTACAGTCATCGAAAAAATTATTGTGGTTCTTTGGCATATAGTCCTGTGATGTAGTTACACCCCACTTGAATTCACCTTCAAAGTCTGTATCATTTTCAGTAAGTATGTTGAATAGGGCTGTTGCTGCCATATCATCACCCATAAACACTACCTTGTCTTCGTTGTCTAGTCTAAATGATATATTATCTAATATCTTTACACCGTCAACAACCTTAGTTATGTTCTTTACTTCTAGTACTTCATTTCCAATTTCTCTTTCAGGCTTGAAAGCTACGTATGGATACTTACGTCTAGAAGGCTGTATTTCCTCTATATTCAACTTGTCTAACTGCTTCTTTCTAGATGTAGCCTGCTTGGCCTTAGAAGCGTTAGAAGAGAACCTAGCGATAAATTCCTTTAGCTGGGCTATCTTTTCTTCGTTCTTTTTGTTCTGGTCCTTCATAAGCTGAAGTGCTAGCTGGCTTGATTCATACCAGAAGTCATAGTTACCAGTATATAACTGGATTTTACCAAAGTCTACGTCAACTATGTGAGTACATATAGTATTTAGGAAATGTCTATCGTGGGATACAACTATTACTATAGTGTCATCTAGACCTATAATAAACTCATTTAACCACTTTATAGAAGCGTAGTCAAGGTGGTTAGTAGGCTCATCCAGTAGTAGTATCTCTGGGTTACCAAATAGGGACTGGGCAAGTAATACCTTAACCTTGTCTGAACCTGTCATTTCATTCATTAGGCTATAGTGGAATTCCTTGTCTATACCTAGTCCCATAAGAATCTTTTCTGCATTTGTCTCAGCATCCCAACCGTCTAACTCAGCGAATTCTCCTTCAAGTTCTGCTGCCTTTATACCATCTTCATCAGAAAAATCTTCCTTCATGTATAGGGCATCTTTTTCCTTCATGATAGTCCAAAGTCTCTCATGTCCCATTATAACTGTATCTAGTACAGTAAACTCATCATATTTAAAGTGGTCCTGCTGTAATACAGACATTCTTTCTTTTTCTGTTATTGATACACTACCTGTATTTGGCTCTATTTCCCCTGATAAAATCTTAAGGAAGGTAGATTTACCAGCTCCGTTGGCTCCTATGATACCGTAGCAATTTCCCTTTGTAAACTTCAGGTTTACTTCTTTATATAGTTCCTTGTCTCCAAATCTAAGACCTACATCTGTTACTTGTAACATATTAATTTCCTTTCTATTCTTGTTTATAATCTCTTTTAATCTTATTTAACGTTCGTGTTTTGTCTGAAACACACTGCCTCTATTATACCATACAGGACCAATTTAAATCTAGTCCAATAGGCTATTAATAATATAAAATACAAAAATATTGTTTATATATAGTATAAAAATAAAAGGCCTAAAATATTAAAACATATCTTAGACCCTTGTACTTATTTCTTATTTTTAATAGATGCTATCCTACATAAACATCAGCTTTGCAGCAAATAATATAGCAAGTATAATCATTACCCAAGATACATGCTCCCTATCTTCCTTCTTAGAGAATAGGTTGTATAGTAGGTTGATTACTACATATGAAAGTATACCTATTGTAAGACCGTCACCTATTGAGTATGTAAGTGGCATTGCTACAACTGTTATAAATGCTGGTAGACCTTCAGTTACATTGTGTATATCTATATTGTGTAGTGAAGATATCATCAAAAATCCAACATATATTAAGGCTGGAGCTGTTGCGCAAGCAGGTATTGCAATAAATATTGGAGAGAAGAACATAGCTAGTAGGAAAAGAACTCCTGTAGTTATAGCTGTATATCCTGTCCTACCTCCCGCAAGAACACCAGTAGATGATTCAACGTATGTAGTAACTGTAGAAACACCTAGTAAAGCACCTATAGTAGTTGCTATAGAGTCAGAAAGAAGGGCTCTACCTACATTTGGAACCTTGCCCTCTTCATCTAGCATATTAGCCTTAGAACAAACACCTACAAGTGTACCAACTGTATCGAAGAAGTCAACGAATAGTAGTGTACAAACAACAACTAGGAAATTACCTATGTGGTTTGGATGTGCTAAGAATGAAAAGTCTACCTTACCAGCTATTGGATTTATAGACTCGTACTTAAATACACCTGCTGGAAGGTATATACCAAGCTTTGTAGCTGTTTCTGGATTTATAAGTGCATAGCCCCATGCTAGGAATGAAGAAACAACTATTCCAGCAAGGATAGCCCCCTTTATATTTTTCTTATCAAAAATTCCTATTACTAAAAGACCTACAAAAGCGAATATTACAGTAGGGCTTATATGACCCATGCTTACTAGTGTTGCTTCATTGGCAACTATAAAACCACTACCCTTAAGACCTATAAATGCTATAAAGATACCTATACCTGCAGTAACAGCATGCTTCATATTAAGTGGAATTGAGTTAACAACCGCCTCACGAACCTTGAATAGTGTCAAGAAAATAAATATAATACCTTCTACAAATACTGCTGAAAGTGCAATTTCCCAAGAAACTCCACCCTTTAATACTACTGTGTATGCAAAGAATGCATTTAGTCCCATACCTGAAGCTAGGGCAAATGGTAGATTGGCTATAAAGCCCATCAAGAAACAACCTAGGGCTGCTGCTATACACGTACCTGTTACTAGGGCACCTGCATCCATACCAGTCGCTGCTAGTGTGCTTGGGTTAACGGCTATGATATAAGCCATTGTCAAAAATGTTGTGATACCAGCTACAATTTCTCTTCTCATATTAACATTCTTTTCTGCTAATAGAGGAAATAGTTTCTGAATACCAGTCAATTCGTTAGTCGAATTCATTGAATACCTCCTATATGTAATCATTATTTGACTTATTGTAAGCCTTTATATCCACTATAAAAACAGTAGAGTTTTCCTTACAATAGATGTCATACCTGCAGCCTTGCTTTTTTAATAGTTCTGAAACAAGGTAAAGGCCAAGGCCGCTACTACCAGTATCCTTGTTTCTTGATGAATCGACCCTATAAAAGGGTACGAACACATTCTTTATTTTATCATCATGGATTGTAACACCTGTATTCTCCACTATAAAGCGTATATATGTAGGTGAAAAAACTTTCTTATATTCGTATACTGATATTAATTTTTAGAATATTTTTTCAAGTGTATAACCTATACCCTTCACAGTTCTTATATAAGGAATCTTTAATTTTTTGCGTATGTTCTTGATGTGAGCATCGACAATCCTTGTATCTCCGTAGTAATCATACCCCCATATTTGATCTAAGAGACTCTCTCTTGTTATTATTTGCGGATACTTTTCTATCAGTGTTTTTAGGATGTTAAATTCCTTAAGTGTAAGTTCTACTGTATTTCCATCAATACTTATTGAATATGTATCTAAATCTAGATGCATCTTGTCAAAAACTATGCTATTAGTTGGTGAAGTCTCAGAAGTTCTTTTAAGAACAGCCTCTACTTTCTTAACTAGTAGGTTAAATGAAAATGGTTTTGTTATATAGTCGTCACAACCCAGTTCATATCCTTTTAGTTGGTCATTCTCAGCATTGAGGGCCGACATAAAAATTATAGGGACCTTAGATGTATTTCTAATCATTTTGCATGTAGTATAGCCGTCTAAATTGGGCATCATAATATCCAAGAGTATCAAATCGTAGCCTAGGTTATCCCTAAATAACTTAATGCCTTCTACTCCATTATTGGCGCAATCTACACTATAGTCATTCGCTGTGAAAAACTCAGCTAGAAGATCCTGAATACTCAGGTCATCATCTATAATCAGTATTCTATGTTGATGCATTATATCTCTCCTTAAAAATTAATCTCAGTTATTAAAAATATACATCAATTATATCATAATTTTTAACTAATATCAAAATAGCTTGTTGCAAAAGTACGAATATTTTTATTAGAATATAATTATAACATTCAGATTGGTAATTTGGCAAGTGGATTTTTATAAAGACTTTTAGGTTTTAAGTAGATTAACTGTGATTGCTAGTATATAATAGTAGTAGATAAAAAATATTAGGAGGCGACTTATGCAGCATATTGTAATGTTAAAGTTTGATAAAAAACAGGACGAATCTACACTTGGACCAATAGTTTCATCTATATATGATCAGTTGAGAGATGAATATAAGGTTATAGATTCTTATAAGTACCATACAAACTGTCTTGACCTAGATCCTAACATGGACTTAGTAATATTTGTGAATATACCTAAGGGACAAGAATTGTCAAAGTATATAAAACACCCTCGTCATGTAGACTTTCTAAACAAGATGAAGGAAATTGGCCTAGCATCAAAAGCGGCTATAGATATTGAGATATAAATAGAGGAATATAAGAAAAGAACTGGCACATACCAGTTCTTTTCTTATATCTAAATCTTAATTAAAATGGAAAAGGCTTAATTGAAAGTCTTAAAACTCCTAAGTCTTAGGGCATTTGTAACAACGCTAACAGAAGACATACTCATTGCCGCAGCGGCTATCATAGGATTTAAAAGCGGCCCTCCAAATATATGAGCAATACCTGCTGCAAATGGAATTCCTAAGATATTATATATAAAGGCCCAACCTAAATTTTGCTTAATATTTTTAATGGTTTCCCTACTCAACTTTATCGCATTGGCTACATCGCTTGGGTCATTTTTCATAAGGACTATATCGGCTGATTCAATGGCCACATCTGTACCATTACCTATAGCTATTCCAACATCCGATACTGCCAGTGCTGGAGCATCATTTATGCCATCACCTACCATTGCAACAAATTCACCGGTCCCTTGTAGCTCTTTTACAACATCTGATTTTTCAGAAGGCAATACCTGTGCATACACCTTGTCGATACCAACTTGTGAGGCGATTGCCATAGCTGTATCCCTGTTATCCCCAGTAATCATAGCAACTTTTATTCCCATAGAGTGTAAAAGATCTACAGCTCTCTTGCTGGTATCCTTTATCGTATCTGAAACGTATATTACAGCTGCAAGATCATCATTTATAGCCAAAAACATAGGTGTCTTTCCTTGCTTGGCTAGTATATTTGAATTTTTTAATATATCTGAATCTATATCAAGACCCTCCATTAGTTTTATGTTGCCTAGCATGACTCTGTCTCCAGCAATTCTAGCCCTTATACCCATACCAGTTATGCTATCAAAATCTTCTATTTTTTCTATATCGACATTCATAGACTTGGCTTTGGTCATAATAGCTTCGGCCAAAGGATGTTCTGATTTATTTTCTAGTGATGCTGCTATTCTTATAATGTCACTTTCACCATAGGCCTCGTTTACTATGCCTATATCAGTAACCACCGGCTGTCCATATGTTATTGTACCGGTTTTGTCAAATGCAACCATACTTATCTTATGGGCAGACTCTAGTGAATCTCCACCCTTTATAAGCATACCATTCTCTGCCCCCCTACCAGTACCGACCATTATAGCTGTAGGTGTAGCAAGTCCAAGTGCACATGGACAAGCTATTACAAGAACCGATATAAATATTGTAAGGGAAAATTCAAATGTCTCTTGTCCAATAAAATACCAGCCTAATCCTGAAATAAGGGCTATCGTCATAACAAATGGCACAAATATTCCAGACACCTTGTCTGCCAAGCTGGCTATTGGAGCTTTCTTGCCTTGGGCTTCTTCAACGAGTCTTATTATCTGAGAAAGGCTAGTGTCCCTACCTACCCTCTCTGCCACAAATTTAATATAGCCATTTTTGTTTATACTGGCTCCAACAACCCTATCTCCAATAGACTTTTCTACTGGTATTGACTCTCCTGTCAACATTGATTCATCAACCGAGCTCTTGCCTTCGATTACTCTACCGTCTACAGGTATCTTGGCACCCGGTTTTACTATTATTATATCTCCAACTATAACATCTTCCATAGCAACTTCTTTTTCTATGCCGTCTACTTCTATTATGGCTGTCTTGGCTTGGAGCTGTATCAGTGACTTGATGGCTTGGTTGGTCTTGTTTTTGGATCTTGTCTCAAGGTGCTTGCCCAGCATTATAAGGGCTATTATCATTGCGGATGATTCAAAGTACAAGGGCAAATGGTGCCCATTGTCCATGATAGCCATTGTAAATGAAGGGTCAAGCCACATCTTTATCGTATTATACACGGAAAATAAAAAGGCAGCTGTTGTCGATACCGCCACTAGAGAATCCATATTAGGATTTTTCTTAAATAGTGATGAGTATCCGTTTGTGTAGAACTTCTTACCCGCAATCATAACAGGTATGACAAGCAATAATTGCAGTATTGAATGATTCATTGGGCTGTGGTGTGGAGATATTATTTTTGGCAACCTAATACCCATCATAGGCCCCATAGAAATAGTAAACAGGATGGCTGCAAGGGTAATTGCCACTGTAAAATTCAACCTACTGGTATTTTCTCCAGCATCATTAAGAGCCTCTTCGTTAGTAACAAGTTTAAAACCTGCCCCTTCTATGGATTTTTTCATATCTTCAAGACTACACAGGTCTGGATTATATACTACACACGCCTTTTCTGTAGCTATATTGACGCTTGCACTAGTGATACCTGATGTCTTATTCAAAGATCTTTCAGCAGCCTTAGAACAAGCAGCACAAGACATCCCCTTTACATAGAAATCTATCTCTCTAGTAGGACTAGTGTCTGTAGAAACTGTATCTTTATTCGTGTATTTACCCAGGCTTTTGTTTCCATACCTGTCATTTTCTATGACATTATCATTGTTTTTATCTATATATTTATCGCTTTTATTAAATTCTGTCATTGTATACCTCCTATATTTCCTACAATAAGTATACCCCTCATAGGTATTTTTATCAAGTAGAGAATGATTATTTATTTAAAAATACCCCTCTTATATTTATTTAAAAATACCCCTCTTATATTTATTCAACTATATACTTAATCGTCTGCATAAATAAAGACTTAAAAATTTAGGCAAATATCTACTTGAATAGCAATTCAACTAAATTTTAAAACATCTATCCATATAGCTAACAATAGTCTGCAAACGATTGAAATAATAGAAGAAGTATCTTATAATATAGCTTATAAGAAATTATTTTTTATTTATACTAAATTATCACAGGAGGATAAGCAGGATATTAGTCTTGCTTGAATTAAAATGAGTAAATCAACAAAATATCTGCTATATTTTATAGCTATGTTCTCTGCTTTTTCTGCAGTTGGAACCCTAATATCAAGTATGATAGGTGGTCATGATGTCCCATGGAAAATAGTAATAGGTGGACTTGCTTGCGGCTTTATACTTACCTATCTTGTAAGGTCTTATGACAATGACAAGGATGATTTTATGCCAAAGAAATAAAATACTTAATTTTTCAAATTATATAAGGGCATTTTACTAGCTTTTACAATTAAAATTAAGAATGACAATTAAATATTTATACGAGATTGTATGTACAAAACGCTCCATTTTTGATATACTTATAAAGTTGACTAATTTTAATAATACAAGACTAAGATCTAGTAATATATACCAGGTTGGTTTAGTAACATAAATAAAAAGAAGGAGCGTTTTTTGTGAGTTTAGAACATAACATTATCAATATTGCGGTTATCGCGCATGTCGATGCCGGAAAATCTACCCTAGTAGATGCATTTTTAAATCAGAGTGGTGTCTTTAGAGACAACGAAGTAGTAAAAGACTGTGTCATGGACAGTAATGACCTAGAACAGGAAAGAGGAATCACAATATATTCTAAGAACTGTTCAATCAGACATGACAAGTATAAGATAAATATAGTGGATACACCAGGCCATAGTGACTTCTCTTCTGAAGTTGAGCGTGTACTTAAAACAGTTGATACAGTAATCCTACTTGTAGATGCTACAGAAGGACCAATGCCTCAGACAAGATTTGTTCTTCAGAAGTCTCTAGAACAGGGCCTAAAACCTATCCTATTTATAAATAAGATAGACAAGAAGGACCAGAGGGCTGAAGAGGTTGTAAACGAGGTATTCGACCTATTTGTAGAGCTAAATGCTACAGATGAACAGTGTGACTTCCCTATAGTATATGGTATAGCAAAGCAGGGAATCGCAATCAAGGAACTAGATGAAGAAGGCAAGGATCTATCTCCACTATTCGAAACAATAATCAACCATGTTGATGCCTACCCAGACTACGATGAAGAACCACTTCAGGTCCAGATATCTGCCCTAGCCTATGATGACTATATAGGTAGACTTGGTATAGGCAGAGTTTTCAAGGGTAAGCTAGATGCATCAGAACCTATATCTATATGTTCTGAAGGCAAGGAAGCTAGAAAAGGAAAGATTTCAAAGCTATCTGTATACGAAGGTCTAAAGCAGGTACAGACTAATGAGGCTGTATCAGGAGAAATGGTTGTAATAGCTGGTATATCTGATATATCAATCGGAGAAACTATATGTGCAGTAGACAAGCCACTTCCAATGGGAGCTATCCTAATTGAAGAGCCTACCCTATCAATGAACTTTATGGTAAATGACTCACCATTCGTTGGTAGAAGCGGTAAGTTTGTAACTACAAGACATATAAAGGAAAGACTAGAAAAAGAACTAGAAGTAAATGTAGGTCTAAGAGTTGAACCTCTAGAAACTACTGATGGATACAGGGTCAGCGGCCGTGGAGAACTTCACCTTTCTATCCTAATAGAAAACATGAGACGTGAAGGATACGAACTAGGTGTATCTAAGCCTCAGGTATTGATGCATAGGGATGAAGAAGGTAACTTGTTTGAGCCAGTTGAAAGAGTAACTGTATCTTGCCCAGAAACATACTCAGGTTCAGTAATCAACGAACTAAACCTAAGAAAGGGTATGATGGAATCAATGGAGATTCTTGAAGGAGACTATGTTAAGATACAGTATATAGTTCCTACTAGGGGGCTTCTAGGATACAGAAGTGAATTTATAAATGTTACAAGAGGTGAAGGTACCCTACTTTCATCATTTGAAAGATTTGAAGAATACAAGGGTGAAATACCTTCAAGATTAAATGGTGTTCTAATATCTCAGACACCAGGTAAGACAATGGGTTATGCCCTAAATGCCCTATCATCAAGAGGTACACTATTTGTAGATCCAGGTCTAGATGTATACGAGGGTATGATCATAGGTATGAACTCTAGAAAAGAAGACATGGTAGTAAACCCATGCAAGAACAAGAAAATGAGTAACGTCAGAGCATCTGGTTCAGATGATGCTATCAAGCTCGCTCCACCTAAGATATTTACACTTGAAGAATCACTTGAATTTATAGAAGATGACGAGCTAGTAGAAGTAACACCCGATTCTATAAGACTTAGAAAGAAAATCCTAAATGAACAGGATAGAGTCAAGTACAATAGATCTCTACAGAACAAGGTTATAGACTAATAATTTATAGATTTAAATAAGGCTGCCATTTTGGCAGCCTATTTTTTCATCTTTATATAAGTTTGTTTACTTGTTAGTTTTGGTGATATGCAACTTCCCAAAGTCTCTAGGCCCATATCTCCTATCCTGTAGATTGATATCTTCTCCCTGAAATTATTAGAAGTAAACTGATCACCGCTAGTATCTATATCCATCATGTGGTTAAATACCGTCTTATCCTCAAGATAGTCTATAAAATCCATGGATGGATAATACATTATGATATCAATGGGTCTTTTGAATTCCTCATAGGACCCTATAATATTGTTTACTACATTTATAAATATCATCTTGTTGAATGGGTTAAAAAAGAAGAACTTGTTTTCAAACCTAGATATTGCATATCTTTCTGCATAGTCATTTACAAAGAATATCTTGGTCTTGTCAGCATTTTTCTTAGCCTTTAAACCATCAAACAAGTTTGACTTTTTTGTTTGGCAAGCCTTGTATGATTTGTAGTTACTTATTGACTTGTCGTGAAATTCAGTAACTAGTTCTACACCAGTAACTCCTGCACCTGTAAAACAATTTAAAAAGAAGGCTACCCTACCCTTACCTGACCCAAAATCGACTATGTGGTCTTGGTCTGATATCTCATAGCTATCCAATAGCTTCTCTAAGACCTCATAGGGCGTTGGTTCATACCTATTGTAGAGTTTGCAGCTATCCATACGGGTCTCTGCCCTCTTTGTATCTATAGACAAGAATTTTTCATAATAAATCTCTTTCATAATAATTCCTCTTACAAGAACTTTTTCTTAACTAGATATATAGTTGACACGACACATATAAGGGCTGTAATAACATTTACTATCAAAAATCCAAGTGGATGACTAGAAAAAGGTATACCGCCAACGTTCATACCGAATAGACCGGATATGATAGTTGGAACTGCCATTATAATAGTGATTATAGTCAAGTTTGTCATAACAGTATTCTGGTTGTTGGATATTATAGCAGAGAAGGCATCCATAATCCTACTAAGGATATCTCCATACATCTTTGACATCTGAAGTGCCTGCTTATTCTCTATAATAACATCTTCTAATAAGTCATTATCTTCTTCATAGTGCTTTATAATATTTTGTTTCACTATCCTATCTAGGGTAGCTTCATTGGCTGTGAGCGACGTAGAGAAATATACCAAAGACTTCTCCAATTGTAGCAACTGGTTTAGCTCTTTATTTTTCATTGATGAGTAAATTTCATGCTCTATTGCATTAGTTCTCTTGTTGATCCTTCTTAGGTATAGTAGGTAGTAAGATGCGTTTCTATACAAAATCTGAAGTATAAACCTTGTTTTCATAAATGTATAAAACTCCTTAACGTGACCTACTATAAAGTCATTGATTATCCTAGACTGCTTGGAGCACACAGTTAAAATACAATTCTTAGTAAGAATTATACCTATAGGTATAGTTATATAATTTGATGCCTCTGTATCAGACATATCGAAAGGTATATCTATTATAAGCATTGTATAATTTTCATCATATTCTATTCTTGAAGACTCTTCATCGTCTAGGGCAGCTGATAGTATGTCTACTTCGATATCAAGTAAGTTTGCCATATCATCTATCTCATTTGATGTAGGTTCAGATATGTTAATCCAACACTCAGGTTCAAAATCATTTATTCTTTCTAGTTTTAGATTAACTGTCTTGTAGTATCTTATCATACTATCACCTCCTAACTTGTAATTTATATATCAAGGTCTTCCACTTCACCTTGGTCTACAGCCATCCTAACTTCTTTTGGCTTAATATATTGTGTTATATCCTCTTGTATATCTATAATGTATAGAGGTTCTACATCTTCTTTTAATTCTTCATACATCAATGGGCTGACCTTAAAGTCTGTCATAAGAAGGTGATCATCTATAAAGTTTAATATTTTTATATCATTAGACAGTTCACTCGTGTTCTCGTAACTAATATTGGAAAGAGCCTTAAACATATCCATAGATTTTCTATAGTAAAAGGCTGCCAAAAAGTACTCGCATCTCTTATTGCCGTATTCTGTACCCAATTTTAGGTATCTCTCTGCTTTATCGTATTCATATAGTCTAAACAGGAGTTGGGCAAGATTGTACATGGATTCAGTACATTTTAGGTTAGCTGCTTTCTCATAGTATTCTATGGCCTTTTTAGGGTCTTTAAAAAAGTTGTCGTACATGACTCCCATAGTATTTAAAGCATATATATTGTTGAGTTGGGCAGGTCCTTCTAAGTACCTTTTTGCCTCTTCATAGTTTGCCTCAAGGAAGAACAACCTTCCTGCATATAACTTGGCTATATCATGGCCGTGTTCAGCTGCAATCTGATAGTATCTGATTGCTCCTTTTGGGTTGCCGGTCCTTTCATATATAGTAGCTAGTTTAAAACAAGACTCCAAATCACCATTATCTGCTGCTTTTTTATACCAATTAGTCATGTTATCTATGTCATTCTTTTTTTCATAGATATTTGCAAGTTTGATTTGGCATGATATAGAATCAGGTATCATCTTATAGTAGTTAAGGGCAAGATCATATTCTTTTAACGCCCTACACAAGTCACCCATGTTTTCAGCTGAATTATAACAACCATCTTTTATAGCTTCCTTATAGTATTTTCCAGCCTCTTTGAAGTTTTTGTCTTCAAAAAGTATTCCAGCTAGGTTGTTTTTTGCCTCTTTGACGCCATCATCCGCAGCTTGTTTATAGTATATTCTAGCATTGTCTGTATCATTGTTCCTGTTATATAGGTTGGCCAACCTGTATTTTGCAAGGGTAAAGTCCTGTGCAACTGCCAACTCATAGTAGTGGATAGCATCAGATTCTTTTTTCTTCTTGTCTAATATGTAGGCTAATCTATATTGGGCAATGGCATTTCCTTCCTCAGCAGCTATTGTGTACACTTTCTCTGCCTCGTTAAAATTGTCGCCTAGTTCTAATAAAATACCTAAGTTTATACAAGCATTGATATGTTTCTTCTTAGTCAGTCTCTTGTATAGTTCCATAGCCCTATCATAGTTGCTCCTGTCCATTTCAATGACTGCCATGTTGTATATAGCATCCTCATCAGAAGCCTCAACACCCTTATTGTACATGGATTCAGACATTTCTTCCTTGTCTAGCTCATGGTTTAGTAATCCTAGGTTGAAATAGGATTTTGAAAATCCTTCGCCTGCCGCCTCAGTAAGTATCTTCTCAGACATCTCATAGTCTTCAAGAATATAGAAGATCACTCCTAGGTTGTTCTTAGCAGCAAGTATGCCCCTTTGAGATGCCAACTCATACCAATACAGGGCTGTATCATATATCTCATTGTTATAGTACATATTTCCGAGGTTAAATGCAGCGTAATCTATACCACTATTAAAGGCCAACTTATACCAGTTTTCAGCCTTTTCTATTTCACCCACACTATCATAGAGTTGACCAAGTATCAACTGAGCCTTGTCATAACCAGCTTCTGCTGCTTCGACAAACTTCTCTACTGCCAACTCTGATTTACCTATTTTTTCATAAAAATTCCCTTTAAGAAAATCTACTTTCGGGTTTTGCGACATGATTTCACCTCTTTGCACATAATAACTCATATTTTATTTTACAACAAAGACTGACAAGTGTCAATGAAAGACGCGACCTTGACAGTGATGGATTTTAAAAAGTGGTACCCATTTTACAATTGGATACCACTTATATTAGTTTTGATATGGAGAAAGCGAATAGTAAGTAGCGAGTATATAAGCAACCTGACTATTCACTGGTTCAACTCTTACGTCACCATTCACCCTTCTAAATGTATAATTGTATAGGTCCTTAAAGTCCTTACCCATACCATAGCTAGCTTTATAGGCTCTGATTATTTCTATATCCTTTTTTATAGCATGGCTCTGTGAAGACATCAATCTATTGTATTCTATCTTATCAGTTACTTTCAACCCCTCTGAAAGTGATTCCAACATAGAAATATAAGCTGAATATCTCAACTTTTGATCAGGAGAATTGATTAGGGCGAGATATGAATAAAACTCTGCCTCATCCTCTTTTACAACTCCTCTTTGGTATGCCATGTACTTGCCTAATATAAATGGCTGATATAAAGATGGTAGCTCGTTACTTACACTCACCTCATTTGTCAACATATAGTACCTAGCATCAAGCCCCATGATATTAAATACTGGCGACTTGATAGAGTACTTAGGTAGGCAGTAATGACCACCTAAGATAGGGAATTGGTCTGATATAATACTGTATCCCTGACTGATCTGAGCTGATATATCCCTTATGTCCCAGCTGGAATTGTCCGAATCACCAGCATCACTATTGGTATTTAAAAGTTCTTTTGTCTCAACAGCCTTTGACTCTATATACTTGTAAACTTCGACCCTTTTGGCATTGTCAGCATTTACCTTGACCTCTGTTGAATACTTGTGATTGTATTTTTCTATTAACGATGTCGATAGGTCTGGTATATGATAATTAAGTCCAGCAAGTAAAACATATATGAACATAGATACACATATGACATTTACACTGCCCCAGAACAGCCTATAGATATATGTGATCCATTTTTTGGGTCTTACTATATTCTTGATAAAGTTTATTATTGCCAATAAAATAAATATGATGATAACTACAGTTACTATATCCCCAACTGGAACAGATATCTTATCAAATATCAGACTTAGTTTTTCTCTAAAAAATCTGTTTATAACATTTGTATAAATCAATTCGGTTGCCTTGTTATACCTCGATGCCAACCCTATAAAAAACACCGACACTATAAATAGCATAATAGGTCCGATCTTAAATTTAAACATTTCCTCACCCCCAGCATGATATATTATAACACAATTTTAATCTGTTATGTATACAAAATATCCATATCTGGTCTTCTTACAATACGTTTGTAATCTAGCTGAAATTGGTCTATAAGTGAGTCATCTCCATTGATAAGTTCTTCCTTCTCTTTCTTGGAAAATCTATTTTTTATAAGGGCCTCAAGTCTCATAGCATCAGACTTTGAGTATAACTCTATATATAGTTCCAAGCTCTTCACTTTTTTATTTCGGGTATATTTGGCTCCCTTTCCATCCTTATGCTTTTTGTACCTATTGGCAATATCCGTTGTATATCCACAGTAGAGGGACCCATCCTCACACCTTATTAGATATGTGAACATATATTATCCCCTACAAAATCCCTTAGGACCAATAAAGCTTTTATGTCTATTGGGCTATTTGAATCCATTATCTGTCTAGCTTCTTCTCTTGTAACCAAAATGGTATCTATATCTTCACTGATTTCCTGGTAGTCTTTGGATATATTCCCTCTCACCTTTCCGTATACTATGGCTAGTGATTCATCTGACATACCAACGGAAGCGTATGAATTCTCAACGGTAAGGTCTTTGTTAATGTCATATAAATCAAGACCTGTCTCTTCCTTCATCTCCCTTATTGCAGACTCATATATGTCTTCATCCTTGTCTATTAAACCAGCAGGCAAAGAATATATATAGTCATTTATTGGGACCCTATATTCTTTTATAAGGACTAGTCTATCGGTATCTGCTTGCTTGTTCATACCTACAATTAATACTGCATCAGCACCGAACTCCCTATCTTTGTTTAATAAATCTGTGTAATCTTTTTTGTTTTTTCTTGAGGCTACAATCCATTTTTTGTCCTGGTTTAGTTTATTTTTATACATCACCTCGTATACATTCAGAAACTTAGATTTATATCTAACTTCAATTAATTTAATTCTATTTTCATTTTTACTATAAAAACTCATATGTTTTGCTTAAACTCCTTTACTTTCACTTAATTATGCTATATAATATATTTAATAAAACAGGTAAATGTTTTCAAAAATTCAACATAGAGATTTGTTTAAGGGGGGTGTAATTATGTTGAACGCTAGAAAAAGAAGACCTTTGAGTTTCAGTGAATTTATTGATGAACATATGAATGAGTTTGTAGAACTTGATTCATATCTATCAAGAAAAAAACTTTATGGTGTAATTTCGGACGTAGACGATTTGTCACTTACCCTAACTCATACTTCAAAAAACTCTACGATTGAAGGAGCAGATGAAAACCATAACTTATATATTCCTATAAATTCAATAAAATCAATAAAGAAACTTTAGTTACAACTAATGACTAGCCAAGATAAACTTAGCTAGTCATTTTTTATTTTTATTTACTTTATCAGTGCTTATTTACCAAACATTGACATACTGTATTTCCTCTTGTAGTTCTCAACCTTTTTAGTCATAGCAACTACTTCTTCTTTTAGGCCTGGGCTAAGTGACTTGATACCATTGTTTGTAATGTCTATCACTTCTGCTGACATAGGTAACTCACCTAATAGGTCTAGGTCGTATTCCTTCAAGAAGCTGTCCAAGTTGTCATCCTTGAATATTCTTATCTTTTCATCACATGATGGACATGGAACGTAGCTCATATTTTCAACCAATCCAATAACTGGTATATCCATCTGCTTGGCCATGTTAATAGCCTTTGCAACTATCATAGACACTAGGTTCTGAGGTATAGATACCATAACTATTCCTGTAAGTCTTATAGACTGCATTACTGTAAGGGCAACATCACCTGTTCCAGGAGGCATATCAATTAATAGGTAGTCTAAATCTCCCCATACTGTGTCATTGTAGAACTGCTGAACAGCTCCACCTACCATTGGCCCCCTCCATATAACTGGAGCCTCTTCTTCATCTATCAAAAGGTTTAGTGATACTACCTTTATGCCTGACTGAGACATAACTGGAACTATAAAATCACCATCTGAATATGCCTTAGCATCACCCATATTAAGTAACTTTGGAATACTTGGACCAGTTATATCTGCATCAAGTATTCCTACAGTGTGGCCATTTTCAACTAACTGCTGGGCTAAGAGTGTTGTCACAGTTGACTTACCAACTCCACCCTTGCCACTCATAACGCCTATAACCTTTTTGATATTGTTGTTAGGCTTATTTGTTGAATCACCTATTGCTCTATTTTCTTCTGTCATTTTAAAACCTCCAAAAAATTTATTAATTTATATTAGGGCTAGTAATTTATTTTTTACGGCCTCGGATGCAAATGAAGATTTAACAGCATTTACATATAGGTTTTTATACCCATTTTTGTCCAAATTCAACATATCAAAAACTATTGATAATTCTTTACTTAAGTTGGTATTTGATACCCTTGTATTGTCGGTATTAAAGGATACGTTAATTCCTTCTTTATAATAGTCAATAAAAGGGTGGGCATCCATTCTTTCTACTGTAGAGGTCTGTATATTACTAGTTGGACAGATTTCCAATAAAATTCCCCTATCTATTACTATACCATATGCATTAGAATTGTCAAAAATTCTTACACCATGACCTATCCTCTCAGCTCCTAAGAGTTCTATAGAATCTGCAACATTTTGTCCAGAAGCAGCTTCGCCCGCATGTATGGTAATCCTATAGCCATATGATTTTGCCAATTTCATAGCATCTATAAACTTGTGAGCAAAGCCTTCACATTCTGGTCCAGCAAGATCTACTCCTACAACACCTTTACCTATAAATTTTTTCCCAGCTTCTATGGTTTCTATTGCCTGGTCCTGGGATAAGTTCTTCATACAGCAAAGTATTATATTTCCATATATAGGATAATCCTCTGTAGCCCTGTCCATACCTCTTTTTACTGCCCCTATGACATCAGCTAGGGATAGGCCTTTTTGAGTATGCAGTACAGGTGCAAATCTCAGTTCTAAGTATACCAACCCATCATTATAGGCATCTTCAAAAAATTCATAGGTAAACCTTTCAAGGGCCTGACTTGTCTGCATAAGTTTTATAGGTAGATCAAAGCACTTCAGATAATCTACTAAAGAAGCTTCTTTTTCCTTGGCGGTAAGTCTAGACTCAATGTCCTTATAATCACCTATGTCAATACCTTGTTTTCTTGCTTCATCAATTACAGATTCGACCCTCAAAGACCCATCTAGGTGTCTATGTAAGTCTATTTTTGGCAATTTTTTTATATCTATATTATCTCTACTAAGCACATTATCCTCCATTTAAAAATATTCTATAAGAAAAAAGCCCCAAATGGGGCTTTAACTTATATATGTCCCTGCATTCTGTTCATCTCTTCAACTATGTTCTTTGAGTGGTCAGAAATTCTCTCAAGGTTTGAAATTATATCTAAGAAGTATATACCTGCTTCAACAGAACAAGATTCTTCGTGCAACCTTGCCATATGTGAGTTTCTAGCACTTTGTTCAAGTAGGTCTACCTTCTTTTCTCTTTGAGCTACTGTCTCAGCCAGCTCAAGATTGTTTGTTTTAATTGCTGTTATAGAGTCATAGAAGTTATTTGATGCTATATCAAATATTAGATCTAACTCCTTTATAGCTTCTTCTGAAAATACTACATTTTTATCAGACAATTCCTGTGAAATCTCTGCTATATTCTCAGCGTGATCACCGACTCTTTCTATATCGTTAACTATATGAAACAAGACATCAGTCTTTATCCTTTCAGCGTCACTAAGGTTTCTAGTAGTTAATTTAAATAAGAAATTAGTTATATCGTACTGTAAAGAATTAACTATTTGCTCGTAGTCAAATGATTTTGATCTTAGTTCATCACTTCCAGACTTTATTGAGTCGTAGGCGTAATTAAGAGACCTTGTAGATCTACTAGCCATTCTAATTATTTCATCCACTGTATTTGATAGGGCTATTGAAGGTGTTTCAAGCATTCTATCATCAAGGAACTTAGTAGTTGCTAGCTTTTCATCCTCATCCTCTTCGTTTAGTGGAACAAGTTTATAGGCAAGTTTGACTATATAATTACTAAACGGAAGAAGTATCACTACATTCACTAGGTTAAATAGTGTATGAGCATTGGCTATCTGTCTTGGAACATTAGTAGGGTCTACATTCTCAACTATTCTAATTATAGGTCTTGAAAGTACAACTATGAATAGTATTGTACCTATAACATTGAAACATAAATGCATAAGAGCAGTTCTCTTAGAGTTTCTGCTAGCACCTATAGTAGATAAAAGTGATGTAACACAAGTACCAATATTATCACCGTATAGAACAGGTAGAGCAGCTGTAATTGGTAACACACCTTGTGACGCAAGAACTATCAATATACCTATTGAAGCACTTGACGACTGTATAGTACCTGTAATCATAAAACCGGCCAAGACACCAAGAAGTGGGTTCCTACTCAAATACAACATGGCATTGTGTACTGACTGCATCTCTGATACTGGAGCTGCTGCTGCCTTCATAAAGTTCATACCAACGAAAAGTATACCAAAACCTATCAAGATTTCGCTAAAATTCTTTACTGTAGTGTTCTTTGAAAATAACCAAAATAAAACACCTATACCGATAGCTATCGGAGCATACTTTTCAATACTAAAAGATACAAGTTGGGCTGTAACAGTAGTACCGATATTGGCACCCATTATAATACCTATGGCTTGTTTTAATGTCATAATTCCAGCATTTACAAATCCAACTGTCATAACTGTAGTAGCACTTGAAGACTGTATGATTCCAGTAACAACTGCACCAACCAAGACTCCCATTATCCTATTGGTAGTCAACATTTCAATAATTTTTTTAAGTTTATCACCGGCTGCCTTTTGTAAACCATCTCCCATTACGTTCATACCGTAAAGGAACATACCCAGACCAGCAATCAAAGATATTGCTATCTCCATTTCTTCACCTCTCCTAATCGATTTGCTTATAAGGCATTCCTCAAATTTGCATGGCTATATATTAAGCTACATACCACAATACCCTACAGCTAATATAATATCACGAATTGTAAAAAAAATGTTAAGATAAGGTTAAATTTAACATCATCTTAACATAATTTCATATATTGAGCTCGACTAGATAAATAAACTAAACACCGAATTTAATTTTGTTAAAAAGTATGTTCATGGCCATCTTGTCGTCTAGCAATGGTTTGATAAAATATTCATTTTTCTGTAACTGACCTACATTCATATATCCCCTATTAGAAATATTTATCCTCCTTAGGTCTTCCTTGTATTCTCTATGATTTTTAGTTATTATTCCTATTCTTCCCTTGGCTTCGTATATCCTAAAATAATCACCAAGACTCTTTTCTTCACCTTTTTCTTCAAGTATGCCTTCTGTGTTGTCTATAACCTCTCTTAGGTCTAAGTAGCCTCTTTCATATACCTTTGGGTCTATGCCGTATGGGAGCAGTTCAACTAGCCTGATATCTATATCATTAGATATAGACAACTTCATAAAATCAAGCAACTCGTCATCATTAAAGCCCTTTATTGCTGTACAGTTTATCTTTACTTTTACATCTGCTGACCTACAAGCATCAATAGACAAAAATACTTCCTTAAGGTTGGCCCCCTGCATCAAGGCCTGGTACCTATACTCTTTTAGGGAGTCTATGGATAAATTTACATTTGTAAGACCCTTAGCCTTAAGGTCTAATACTCTAGTACCAAGTCCAAGTCCATTAGTAGTAATGCCTATATCTTCAATACCGGACTTGTTTGCATATTCTATAAGTTGGTCCAAACCCCTGTATTCAAGTGGTTCACCACCCACAAACTTTATTTTTTTGAGCCCTCTTTTAGCAAAGAAATCAATCGATTTTTTGTAGTCATCTAGCTTCATGGCTTGACTATCCTGATCAATAATATTTGCTTCTATAGTAGGTTTTAAATAAATTGGTTTGTGGCTATTCTCCTCGGTTAATATCAATCTTAGATATGATAAAGCCTCTTTCATTTTGTTCACTTCCTTTACAATACTCTTATTTGAATATTTTTATCAAAGAATCTTCCATAGTTTTGGATATTATCCTTCTTTGCTCCATGTAATCATAGTAAGTATCAAATTCATAACATACATACTCTAGACCTTCTGATGCTAGCTTGTTTATCCTACTAATATTATAGTCATAAAATATTTCGATACGTCCAACCTCTAGGATCATTTTATATATGCACTTGTACATATCATCTATAATCCTATTGCTGTATTCACCAAACCTATCGACTATATTTATGATACTCTCTATATTTATAAGAGACTTCTTGTAAAAACTCAAGAAATTCTTAAAGTCATCCGTATTTGAATCAGGTTCAAGTTCAAATAGTATTCTAAAGAATAAATTCCATGTCACTTCACTATTCATCTTCTCTATAAATATTGCTGACACATCAGAGAAAAACTCATCCTCAAATTTAAGGTCCTCATCTATTTCAAGTGTTGCATTAAAGTCTATGTCCTTATTTATAAAGCCGTTTATCTTCCTGTATTCCTCTGTCATAAAGGCACTTAGGGAGTCCGGATGTTTCTCATACTTATTCATAGAATAACTAAGGATGGTCTCACAAGGCTTCTTGAAGTCTATCTTAAATGAAAGCTGGTTTTCCATCTTGACAGTAATAGCGTCATATAAAAATTTAGCAAATAGGGAATGTATCTCATCTTTGCTAGTATTCTTATCTACACTGTTTCCAGACTTGAAATTATCGTATATATTTAGTAGCTGGTCATCTATCATTGTAAGATTATTCTTTATAGATGACATCATATCCTTCAAAAATTTATCTTCTAACAAGTAGGTAGAATTTTTATATATAATTTTGTGTTCAATTTCACTCCAAAAGACATTTACAAGTGATTTAATCTGGAGTTCAAACTTGATTTTCCTATTCAAGAATGTATACTCACCGTCAATCTTGTAGATTTCAAACCCATTTTTTTGTCTTAGGGGCTGCCTATCAAACATATATAGCAGGATATTCTTGTTTGCCTTTGAATAGAAAAACTTACCATCATCAGTCATGTTGAATAACTTTTTAATTCGCATAAATATTTCTTTTTCATCCTTAACAAACTTGCACTCGATCCTAACACCTATAAGGTCAGGTATATCAGATATAAGATCTTTGGCCCTATCATAGTCTACCATATATCTATTTCTAATTATTTTTTCTTTTAAACTACTTTCAGACTTGATTCTGGAGCTAACGGCTATTAACTGGCCATCCTTAATTGGGAGTGATCCAAAATACCTTACCAACTCATCTTCTATAACCTCAAGGGCTGGTGTTTGCTCCTTTAACAAGGAAATAGCATCATCAATAAATTCAAATTCTTTTAGACTCATACTGTCCTCCACGCACTCTCATTAAGTTAATTATACCACAAATTTATAAAGCTATATAGTTAATCAACAAAAAAACTGACTAGCAAGGTTAGGTATAACCTTACTAGTCAAGTATTTATACATATTATTTACTTTGCAATTTTAAAAGAACTCTTAAGAGGTACTATCCTGTTGAACACTAGATTGTCTTGTCTTGAGTATTTTGTATCTAGGCAGAAGAATCCATTTCTGATAAACTGTAGTCTTTCTCCTGGCTTAATACCTTCTGTACCAGTCTTTTCAACAAAACCATTCTTAATTATTAGAGAGTTTTCATTAATCTGATCTAAGAAGTGCTTGCCTTCATTTTCAGGATCATTGTCAAGAATTAATGGTTCATATAGTCTGAACTCAGCTGGTCTACAATTGTTGGCATCTACCCAATGGATTGTAGCCTTTACTTTTCTACCTTCAAAGCCTGAACCAGACTTAGTAGCAGGATCGTATGTGCAATGGATTTCTGTAACTTCTCCATTTTCATCCTTTATAATGTCGTTGCATTTTACATAGTATCCACCCTTTAGTCTGACTTCGTTACCTGGATACAGTCTATGGTACTTCTTGGCCGGAACTTCCATAAAATCGTCTCTCTCAACATATAGGGTACCTGAGAATGACACCATTCTCTTGCCCATTTCTTCGTTCTTTGCGTGGTTTTCTATTTCTATTTCTTCTGATTCCCCTTCAGGATAGTTAGTTATAACTAGTTTAAGTGGGTTAATAACAGCCATTGCAAGTGGAGACTTAGGCTGTAGGTCTTCCCTAAGGAAGAAGTCAAGCATCTGGCTATCTACTACAGAATCAGCCTTTGATACACCTATTTCCGCACAGAAGTTTCTGATAGCCTCTGGTGTGTAACCCCTTCTTCTAAGACCTGATACTGTAGGCATTCTAGGATCGTCCCAACCATCAGTTATACCATTGTCAACCAATAGTTTTAACTTTCTCTTAGACATTACAGTATTAGTCATATTAAGTCTTGCAAATTCTATCTGTCTAGGAACCTTAGGCATTTCACATTCCTTTACTACCCAATCATAGAAAGGTCTCTGGGCTTCAAATTCTACTGTACAAATAGAATGAGTTATACCTTCAATTGCGTCTTCTAGTGGATGGGCAAAAGTATACATAGGGTATATACACCACTTGTCACCAGTATTGTGGTGAGTAGAATGAGATATCCTATATATGGCGGGATCTCTAAGGTTGATGTTTGGTGATGCCATGTCAATCTTAGCTCTTAATACCTTAGCACCATCTTCAAACTCTCCATTTTTCATTCTTTCAAATAGGTCTAGGTTTTCTTCAACTGTTCTATTTCTATAAGGTGAATCCTTACCTGGTTCAGTAAGAGTTCCCCTGTACTCCTTCATCTCTTCGGCAGTAAGGTCATCTACATAAGCAAGCCCCTTCTTGATTAATAGAACTGCTCTTGAATACATCTCATCAAAATAATCAGACGCAAAATGAAGTTCGTTCCAATCAAAACCAAGCCATCTTACATCATTTTTGATTGATTCTATGTATTCAACGTCTTCTTTTACAGGATTCGTATCATCAAATCTCATGTTTACCCTTCCACCAAACTCTCTAGCTAGGCCAAAGTTCAGACATATAGACTTGGCATGACCTATGTGTAGGTAGCCGTTTGGTTCTGGTGGAAACCTTGTTATAATACTGTCATGTTTTTTAGATTCTAGGTCATCTATTATTATGTTTCTTATAAAGTTAGAGTTTTCTCTGTCGTAAGCCATACTTACCTCCTGATTATTAATTTATATAGATTTTAAATTTTTATAATACATATTTTATCTGGATATATGTTTGATCTCTCATCTGACCTAACATTATCTTGTTTTAACTTAATGGATTAACAGGGTATCGTCATATACAGAAATCAAATTCTTTTGAACCTGGTCAAGTTTTGACCTATCATTATCATCAAAACTTCCGTCTAGCCCTAGTTTTAACCCATCTTCAATGGACCTCAACATTTTTACCATCGTTTCAATATTGTGGGGTACATTCTTTTTAGAGTCTTTCATCTTATCATCATAGACCTTGTCCTTTATATTGTTCTTTGACTGGTCCTTTGCAACCAAGTCTATTGCTTTTTGAACCTTCTTAGGGTCAATACCGTCTACTTCCTTGATTTTATTATTCACAAGTCTTATCTGTTCCTTAACTTTTTGTGGTTCTATCTTATAGTCTCTGTCTTTTAAGGGTTGAATCAGATTACTTATATAAGTATTATACCAGTTATAGCCACTATCAACTACTGAATTGTTATAAAATTCGTATTCAACCTTATCTTCCTTTACATCTGTAGAGACTATATACTGCTCTCTATCTATTTTTTCTCCACAACCCACTAGGAGGCTGGTAGCAAAAAACAATAAGGCTATTATTTTTTTATTCGTCATAGTCCACTCTCCTATTATGATACTACCTCAGCTAGCTGCCCATTAAGCGAAAATGACTTAGGATCAGTAATCTTGACATTTACAAGCCTACCTACTAGAGACTCATCCCCTCCAGTGAAATTCACAGTCTTGTTTTGTCTTGATTTTCCAGTCATAATACTAGAATCTTTCTTGCTAGCACCTTCTACTAAGACTTCTACAATTTTACCATCGTATAGGTGATTTTTCTCACCTGATATCCTATTTATTACAGAAAGGACCTTGTCAAACCTCTTATGCTTGATTTCTTCAGGTATTTGGTCTTCCATTTTTGCTGCAGGTGTTCCCTGTCTTTTTGAATATATAAATGTAAAGGCCGTATCAAATCTTACCTCTTCACATATATCTATTGTATCCTGAACATCCTCGTCTGTCTCTCCAGGGAAACCTATCATAATATCTGTAGAAAAGGCAAGATCAGGTATCTCTTCTTTTGCCTTCTTGATAATATTTAGATAGTCTTCCTTAGAGTAGTGTCTATTCATCTTCTTTAAAAGTGATGTAGAACCTACCTGGAATGGTAAATGTAAAAACTCACAGACTTTTTTACAGTCCCTCATAGCGTATATCACATCATCTGATATGTCCTTTGGATGAGAAGACATAAATCTTATCCTCTCAAGCCCCTCTATTTCATTAACCCTTCTTAGTAAGTCTGCAAAACTAATCCTATCCTCTTCTTCCAATGTCTTACCATAAGAATTGACATTTTGACCAAGTAATGTAACCTCTCTAACTCCGCCCTTTACTAGATCTTCTATCTCAGAAATTATATCTTTAGGCTTTCTAGATCTTTCCCTACCCCTTGTATAGGGAACTATGCAGTAGGTACAGAAATTGTTGCAACCATACATAATATTTACAAAGGCCTTTATATCAAATTTCCTGTTTGACTTTAAACCTTCAACAACTTCGCCATCTATATCCCAAACATCTACAAGTATCTTGTCTGATTCAAATGTACTTGCTAGTAGCTCTGGGAACTTGTAAAGATTATGAGTGCCAAATACAAGATCTACATGTTGGTGCTTTGCCTTTATTTCTTCAACTATATGCTCTTGCTGCATCATACAGCCACAGACAACTATCTTCATGTCTGGTCTTTTTCTCTTGATTGACTTTAGGTGACCTAGGTTACCATACACCTTTAGCTCAGCATTTTCCCTTACTGCACATGTATTGTATATTACAATATCAGCAGTATCTTCTGATAGAGCTCTTGAATAACCAATTGACTCTAACATTGAAATTAACATCTCTGAGTCATGCTCATTCATTTGACAGCCAAATGTTTGTATAATAAAAGATTTTCTTTTTCCAGTTTTTATAAACTCATCCTCATTCTTTCTATGAAGCATTTCTATATATTTTTCTTGCTCTTCTATTTTTTCCTTGGATATTTCTATCTGTTTTCTTTCCGACACTTTAATTCTCCTCACTATAAAGGCACTGGTTACAGTGCCTTATTTATTTACTATATTCTATTTTACCATATAATTTATATTTTTTGTATTTTGATTTCATTGTATATATAATATTATAACACTATAGATAATAATACAACGGTTTTCAGGCGTAATTTAAGCTAAATGCAAATATTTTTAGCACTATCTATGTTTGAAGTATGTTAGCATACCTAATCCTGCCGAATCAAATGAATTTGTATTTACTACAGGATATCCTAAACAAGTATATTTATCTTCAACCTTACCATTGGATTTCAGCAACCCCACCTGTCCCGATTTCGCACCCAACTGAATTATTATTGTATTTTTAGGATAAATTAATATAAACCTCATTTTCTGCACTAAAAAAGCACCCTAACGACTGTTAAGATGCCTACATATTATAAATTATAATATCCTGCCATATATCTTTTATAGGTTTATCGTTTATATAATGGTTATTAACTAAATCCTCTGCATCCATATAAAAATCTTCAATTTCTCCAAAATCTCTTGATATAAGCAGTTCTCCCTGTGGTGCACCGATATAATATCTAACACCATATAAATCAAACTCAATGTCTAAACCCATTTCAATTGATTCTATAAGTTCTTCTAGGTTAACAAACTTATCATCTGCCATAACTAACTCCCCCTTATTAAGTCTCTATTAACAATAGTATCAGCTTTTGTTAACTCTCCACCTTCTTTTTCTCTTATATATTTTCCCTTATCCTTTTGAACAACCTTCCAGTTATGAGCGCGAGGCACTGCCGGATGTTTCTTCAGATTTCCATGGTCGGTAAAATCTAATTATTTTTCCATGATACATCAGGATACAACCCTTGTAAATCCTTATATGCGTTACTATTATTATACTTTATATCCATAAACTTATCAAGGGTATCAGCCACATTAGACGGTGTAAAGATTTTGTAGGGAAAAACTATAGACTTTACCTTAATTTCCCCTACAAATATTTTACACTAGCTTTGAAAATATCGTCGGTAGATTTTGTCTTCACCTAACAGTGAGGATTTTTTTCTACCAAGGCTAAAATGTGTAGAGCCATACTATCCATACAGCAATATTAAAGCGCCATTATATCATCATAAAACAAGTATTTGTCACCCTCAACAAGACAAGGTATACCTATATAACCACCCTCTCTGATAGGTTCAAACTCTTTTTGAGTATCCCTTATTTTTAGAAACTCCTTTAAGACTGATATATCTTTTTGTATATCGAGTAGCTCATATTGTACTTGTCTACTATTCAAATGCTCCATAGCTGGCGGACAGTCTGGACATAAATGGCTAATATATAATTTCATGATTATCTCCTATTATTTTATAATTCACCTAAACTTATCTACTATTTAACTATATCATCTATCTTTGTATCTAAGTTTGCTATTCTATGACCCTTACTTAATTTTTTCAGACTCTTAGCTAGATATACTAGGGCTACAAGACCTGATCCTATGTCACTCACTGCATTGGAGATATAGACCCCATCAACACCTAAGAACCTAGGTATCAGATAGATAGCTGGTAATAATATGCCTCCATATCTCAGTACATAAAGTATTGTAGCTGACCTTGGTTGCTTTGTAGACTGCAAAAATGTAGTCGCCAAGGAATGGCAGGCTATAAATGGGATACCCAATAGGTATATCCTAATATTTTTATTTGTAATCTCAAGAAGATCTCTTTGGCTTGTGAACATCCTAGTAAAAACATGAGGAAATACTTCTATTGCTACTAAAAATGACAATGACACTGCTAGCATTATCATAAGTGATAACTTTACAGTTTCTTCCACCCTCTCATATCGCTTAGCTCCAAAATTGTAGCCTATCAATGGTTGTGCACCCTGACCTATACCATATATTATCATAGTCACAAAAAGACTTATCGAACTTATTATAGTAACTGAAGCTAACTGATAATCGCTTCCATAATGGATTATTGACCTATTCAATACTACAGCAACTAAAGTTCCAAATATCTGCATATAAAAATTTGGTAGTCCATTAAGAGCAATATCCTTGACCTCTTCTAATGTCAGCTTGATTCTTCCTTTCCTAAGCTTGATATGCGTATCCTTATTTTTAAGGAAAAAATATATTACATAGACTGTAACAATTGTCTGTGATATAAGTGTTGCTATTGCAGCTCCTCTTACACCCCACTTGAAAATATATATAAATATAAAGTCTAATACTATATTTATTACCGAACTTATAAATACTATGTACATTGATGGCTTGGCAAATCCCAAGCTCCTCACAGTGTTGTTGAGACAATACCCAGTAAGTCCAGGAGCCCCACCCATTAATATTATAACTATATAGTCCTTAGCAAGTTTATATACCGACTCTGACACACCCAACAAGCTAAATAATGGGTCTAAAAATATCAAGCAAACTGCTGTGACTAGAATCTGTGTTATAACTATCAGTACAAGAGATGACGACAAGAGTCTTTCAGCCCCATCATAGTCTTTCTCTCCATTTTTTATAGATATAAGCGTAGACCCTCCAATCCCTATAAGAAGGACAAATGCCATCTGCATAACCTGAAAAGGCATTGTTATGCCTATAGCAGTAAGCCCTAGTGGATCTGATTGACCTACGAATATCCTGTCCACTATATTGTATATGGCTGCAATAAGCATGCTAACTATAGCTGGTATACTTAATTTCACCAGAAGTGACGATACCGAATCATTTTCTAAATCTTTGTTCATAATTACACCCTAGGACACAATAAATCTATTGTGTCCCACTCTTTCTACTATCATTATTAATACTGAAACTTATCTCAGTTCCCTCATTCTTTTTACTTTTTATTACCATTTTTCCACCATGAAGCTTAATTATCTCTTCACTTATAGCAAGCCCCAAGCCACTACCTGTCTTATGGTAGTCTTCTTGGAAAAACTTTTTAGATACTTTGTTTATATTCTGTTCATCAATACCTATGCCAGTATCTGTAACACTAATTTCTGTAACATAGGTAAATTGGTCAACCTCTAGATAAATATTACCACCCTCAGGTGTGAACTTAATAGAGTTCTGTATTAAATTGATCAAGACTTGCCTTAATCTGTTTTTATCCGCATATATTGTCTGCATATTCTGGTTTACAAACTCAAAAGAAAGTCTTAGGTTTTTGTCCACTGCAATGGACCTCAGCTGGTTGATAACACTTACAACAAGGCTCTCTATATTTACAGGCTCAAGCTGCAACTTTATCCTGTCAGATGACAACCTTGAAAAGTCAAGCAACTCTTCTACTAACTTAATCAACCTCTGGGCTTCATCCTGTATAATATTTAGGCCCATCAGTTCCTCTTCCTTGGATATATTGTCAAGCTGTAGGGTCTCACTCCAACCGTTGATTGATGTTAGAGGAGTTCTCAACTCATGCGATACAGAAGATATAAATTCATCCTTTAACTTTTCGCTCTTTTGTATTTCTTGAGCCATATTTTCAAAGGTCCTGGCCAGGTCACCTATTTCGTCATCTGAAATACGCTCCTTGTTCATCTTGATATTATAATTACCCTTTGCTAGCATATTTGAAAATATCTTTAACTCAGTAAGTGGTTCTATAATAGATTCCGCAAACTTCAAGCTAAGCCCTATACTGAATAGTAGGACTAGGATACCTATTAGAATCATATAGGCTACCATCTTTACTATTTCCTTATTGAGGTCTTCAAGGGATATTGAGAATCTTACTACACCATCAACTGTACCATTGACTTTGATTGGAACAGATACACTCATTACCCTTTCGCCTGTGTACTTTTCCTCGTAATCTAATGGCACGATATTACTTGAGTTTTGAAGAGCCTTTTTAACATCTGGATAGTTCATAGTATCCTCTGTATTAAATCCATATTGGTCTATTACAACCTTTCCACTCTTGTCTATGATATTTATGGCTATCTTATTGCTAATAGCATTGTTTTTGTTTTCTAAAATATTGATTGCCCTGTCCATAAATCCTACATTTTCAATATAGGCAGCATTAAATACTGCATTAGTATAGGATACCTGAGACATCAAGGACTGCTTGATAGATGTATAATAATACTTGGTTATAAATACAGACAACAGTATCTCAAAGGAAAAAACCACAAGTATAATGATCATTATAAAGTTCTTTAATACTTTTTTTCTTAATCCTCCAAAATGTAATGTCATTATTCATCTCTCCTAAAAGAGTAGCCATATCCCCATACAGTTTGTATGAACTTAGGCTTTGATGGGTCATCCTCAATCTTATTTCTTATTCTTCTAATGTTTACGTCTACTATCTTGTAATCATATAGGTCAGCAGAACCCCACACCTCTTCAAGTATCTGATCACGGCTAAGGCTCTGAGAGTCATTTGTCATCAGGTACTTAACTATAGAAAACTCAGTTGGTGTAAGATCTACTTCTACTTCATTTTTATATAGTTTTCTCTTGTTTGGATCTAGAAGAAATGGTGGTGTGTTTATCATATTGTTCTTTTTAGAATCAGAATCTTTCTTTACACGTCTTATTAGTGCCTGTACTCTCATAAGTAACTCCTTTATTGAGAATGGCTTAACTATGTAGTCGTCTGCTCCTGACTGGAAGCCTTCTATCTTGTCATCCTCCTGAGACTTGGCTGTAAGCATTATTACACCCATATTATCAAACTCTTTTCTAATATACTTACATATTTCTATACCACTTGTATCTGGCAACATTATATCAAGAAGAGCCAAGCTAATATTCTTTTCAGTAGATAATTTTTCTATTGCTTCGGCCCCTGTTCCAGCCTCTATAACTTCATAACCCTCTCTTTTTAGGTTAATACTAACAAAACTTCTAATTCCAATTTCATCTTCCAAAATTAGTATCTTATCCATTTTTCTCTCCTATCTAAATTTATTTATTGATTATTTCAAATGACTTTTGCACTTCCCTATAGTTTGTACCCATAAGCTTGCAGGCACTCTGATTTATATATTTAAATGTGTATATATAATCTTGATTTTCGTAAAGAACTGTATTAGACTGCTTATCGCTACTACCAGCATCCTTATTTACTCCATTATAATAGTCGCTATTTTTGTCTATTATAATTATCTTGAAATAATCAATCTTGTTACTCATTTCATCTCTAGTAGAAAATACATACTGGACCTTGTCTTCATCAGATTTTCTAGATACTGAAAGTCTATTCTGGTCATAGTCCTTTAGATTCAACTTAAAGTTGTAGTCATAACAATACAAGACCTTATTTGTATTGAGTAACTTTCTTTCCTTGTCGAATTTACCATTCCACTGGTACCAAGTTACAATACTTGATCCCTTTGGCAAGTCTTGTGGGTCCTTTTCTACATTCTGAGAAATCTCTATTATACCATCTTTGTTGATATCAAAAGAACCTAGCGTACTTATATTGTTCAGCTTGTTCTCGTATTCATCGTTAAATACTAGAACAAATTTCCCATCCTTATATACTATGTACTCGTTTATCATAAAGCCACTTAGGCCCTGGTAGGTCAATATAGACCCTCTCCATCCCTTGCCTACAAGACCATTTTTTAGGTTTGTTTTTTCAAGGTTCTCTACATTTTTAATAGTTCCTGCTTCATCAAAAAGTATATTACCATCTACAAAGTTCATTTTACATACCTTTATTTCGTATGTGCTCAGGTCTTTCAAAAGGGCTAGGCCTTCTTTTTTACCGTCTTGATCGTAGTCATAAAAATTTAAGAGCATTGAGTACTTAGAAGTATTAAATTCAGATATTTTCTTTATTGTATCATCTTCATTTTGGTATACATATATATTTTCAAAACCCTTATTTGTCACCTGAAGTACTATATTTTTTTTGCCATTATTATCTACATCTATGAAATTGGCATACTTTATCTTATCTCCCGGTATCCTGACTATTTTCTCACTTTCATCAAGGAGTTCACCGTTTTTTGACTTAAAGATATATATGTAAATACTGTTTACCCCTTGTGACTCACTCTGCTTCTTTTTGAAGGTAACAATCTCGTCATAACCATCATTATTCAAATCGACCCTGTTTATCTTACCTACTTCACCAGCATTCTGAGGAAGAGTAAAATTTGTATCAAGTGGTGTCAGTTTTCTTATCTCATCATAGATTTTCTTGTTAGCTTCATTGTAGATTGGCTTTTCTGATAGCTTTTCAGGCGACTTGATGTTGTTTGCCTTACAAGCAGTCATCATAAATAAAGGTAATAGTAAAAGAGATATCAACCAGAGGATCTTTTTGTGCTTATTCATCGAATCCCCCCTATTCCTTTTTAGGTGGTCTCGGTCCTAAGTACTGGTAATAGTATGTCCTTAACATACCATTGTATAACTTACGTTTTCTAGGAGCGTCCTGACCAAACTCGTATTCAAATTTATCATATGAAGTGATAACAAAGTAAGACCAATTCTTTAGTCCCCTAAATGCGTACCCCATCTCCTTATAGAGAATCTTTACTGCTTCTTCATCTTCTAGTCTCTCTCCATAAGGTGGGTTTGTAATTATCATTCCATACTCTTTGTCTGATTTAAAGTCTTTGACATCTGCTACAGCAAAGTCTATATACTGGTCTACACCTGCTATTTCAGCATTATGCTTGGCTATTTTAATGGATTCTGGATCTATATCATAACCATATATCTTAAAGTCTTCATTGTCATTTAACTGGTCAAAGGCATCCCTTCTTACGTCCCACCATATCTTCTTGTCTATTGTTCTCCACTTTTCGGATATAAACTCCCTATTCATACCAGGAGCCATATTCATACCTATCATGGCTGCCTCTATTAATATTGTCCCTGAACCACACATAGGATCAACCAATATTCTGCCCGGTCTCCAAGGTGTTAGTCTTACAAGACCTGCCGCCAATGTTTCCCTTATTGGTGCCTTGTTGGCTAACTCCTTGTAACCCCTCTTATAAAGGGATACTCCACTCGTATCTATTGATAGTAGGACCCTATCCTTATGTATAAATACATAGATTGGATATTTTTCCTTGTCTTCCTTTAGCATACCTCTTTCCATGTATTTTTCTTTTAAACTATCTACTACTGCCTTTTTTACTATTGACTGTATATCCGGTGTTGAATATAGTTTAGACTTGATGGACGATGCCTTGGCTACTGGAAACTCTGCCCCATATGGTATAAACCTCGACCAATCAATGGACCTAGTCTGGTCGTATAATTCTTCAAAAGACCTAGCTGTAAACTCAGCTATTTTAAGGTTTACCCTCTCAGCACACCTTAACCACATATTAGCCCTTGCTATTCCGTATTCGTCTGTTTTGTAGGTAATCCTACCATCTTCTGTCTTTTCTATTTCAAAACCAAGGTTTTTGATTTCAGTTGCAAGCATCTTTTCCATACCAAAAAAGCATGGCGACACTAAAGTATATTTATAGCTCATTTTTTCTCCTATCTTTTACTAGCTATCTCTAGCATTTTATTTTTTAGCTCTCCCTCTAGCCTCTGAATCTCTTGCTGGGCTGCCAGTCTTTTTTGACTTCCTTCAGAATGTATCCTCATCATTTCGTCAAGACTGTTTATTAAGGTGTCATTTGTATTCTTAATTGTCTCTACATCAACAATGCCCCTCTCAGATTCTTTGGCAGCCTCAATCGTAGCCATTTTAATAGTCTCAGCATTCTGTTTTAAAAGGTCATTGGTTATATCGCTGATCTGCCTTTGTGTTTTTATGGCTTCACCGGAGTTTAATGCTCCTATTGCAAGAACCATCTGGTTTTTCCATAGTGGTATTGTGTTTACAATAGTAGACTGGATCTTTTCGACCATCTCTACATTGTTGTTTTGTACCATCCTAATCTGTGGTCCTGTCTGTATAGCTATCATCCTAGTTAACTCAAGGTCATAGATCTTCTTTTCAAACCTATTTAATTGTTTCTTCAGGTCATCTACTTCCTGAACTAGTTCTTGAGAACCGCTCGTACTGGCTCTATCAATCAGGATAGGTAGGTCTGTATTTTTGATAAGGTCTATTTTTTTCTTGCCTGCTAGTATATACATAGAAATTTCCTTGTAGTAGTCCTTGTTAAGATCATACATTTGGTCTAGCATTGATATATCCTTCATCAGACCAATCTGCTGACTTTCCAAAGATTTCACTATAGTGTCTAGGTTAAGTTGGGCCTTGTCGTAATTGGCCTTTAAAATTTGAGCCTTCTTAGGTCCCTTTCTCAAAAATCCAAGAAACTTCTTTTCTTCCTTGGCATCAAAACCCTTTAGCTCGACTACCAAACTACTTATCATCGACCCGATTTCTCCTAGGTCTTTGGTCCTGATAGTATCCAAAGTCTTCTCAGAAAAATCCGATAGTTTCTTTTGAACACCAACGCCATATTCTAATATCTGCTGGGAATTCTTTATATCTATCTTTTCAGAAAATTCATCTACCATCTTAATTTCATCATGAGTTAGACCTAGATTGGCCATTTCTTCTAGTAGCTTGCCATCTTTTAACTTGTCTCCTATATCAACTGACTTAAGCTCAGGTCTTAGTGTCAATTCAATTTTATTTGTATCCATTATTTTCACCTCTTATATTAGTTTCACTATACAAACCATCCTGTGATAGCATGGTTTTGAGAACTGATATATCTGAATTTATGTCCATTGTGTCTATTGCACTTATTTGGTCTAGCAGCTTGTCATATGCTAGTTTGATTGTATCTAAGGTAGACTCTATATCTAGCTTTACCTTGTCTATGTCGCTAGTGGATATACCTTTGGATTCTATATCCCTATATGATTCAAGTAGTTTGACTGTAGTAGGCATATAATAAGAAGTAAACCTATCAAGGATTCTGATCTGATCAGGATATTTCTTGATCGCATCTACTATATTGTTTATAGACCCATCAATATCTAATACCTTGTTTTTAACATCTAAATTATCTATATCCGCTGATATATCTCTTATCTTTTCAATCTGATTTTGACATGCATCAATTAAGTTTTTGAGATCTTGGTTAGATGCAATCTCTTGCTCTTCTTTCATATTTTTTTCCCTAGATATTAAACTTGATTGGTAAAAAGAATACAATTCATCACTAGCCAAAAATATACTGTCATCTTCAACTATATGCCCTTCAATAAAGTTGCCATTTTTGATATATCTCCTAAGATCTTTTATCACCTTATTCTTTGACCTACCTGTTTTCTTTGCCATATCTTCTATCTGACCATATCCATTTTCATCTATAGCATCTGTGTATGACTTGAAGTTTAGGCAATTTAGTATTCTGTTTGCAAATATGCCCCCTATACCTGTAAACATAAGGCCGCCAACAACAAATACACCATAACTTCCTAGAGATAGACTATAAAATACTACCCCAACTATAAAGGAAATCACTGCCAAGACAAAGCTGGGAACCATAAAACCTATACTGGTGTAAAGTCCCTTTGGCTTGATTGTAAGTCTATCTAAAAGCTTGTTTTTGTTTATAAACTTCTGTCTTTTTATTTCTTTATCATAGATTGGTTTTATCAAGCTTTCTCCAGCCCTTGATGCTATTTTGTATACTGTAGACCTATTGACTTCATCGATTGCCATATCTACTGTTTTTAGTATTTTGTCATTAAGACCACCTAGGTTCATACCCCTTAACATATCATCAACAGACCTGCCTATATATGAACTGATGTCCTTGTCTCTTCTATATTCTTCATATGTATCATAATAACTGTCAGTTTCTTCATCGTATCTTGATCTGTTTCTATAGTCATGATCGAAGTTTCTCCTATTGTAGTTACTATCTCTCATATTATCACCTCACTTATAATAGATATTATACCATACTTCAATCACTTATTCCTATTATATTAGGCCTACTTATACATCTATCTTTATATTTGGACAGTATAAGGGGAGACCCAATTAATCGAATCTCCCCTTATAGCTTAACTTTTATTTTTCTACTAGATGTCCTTCTTCAATGTAGATTATCTTGTCAGCAACAGTATCTGCAAACTGTATATCATGTGTTATTATCAATATTGCCATACCAAGATTTTTAAACTTGTCTATTATAGTTTTTACATTTCCAATATTTTCTTGGTCAAGGGCTGATGTAGGTTCATCAAAGCACAAGACCTTTGGGTTAAGGGCGCATGACCTTGCAATAGCAACCCTTTGCTGTTGACCACCTGATAACTGGTAAGGATACATATCCTTCTTGTCTGACAAGTCCACCATATCAAGTAACTCAAGTGCTACCTTTTCAGCTTCACTCCTAGATTTTTTAAATACTCTAATGGGAGCTTCTGTAATATTTTCCAGTATCGTAAGGTGTGGAAATAGGTTGAAATTCTGAAATACCATACCTATTTGTCCTCTTAACTTGGAAAAGTCTGCTGAATTTTTTATTTCTGTATCATCTACTATTATAGAACCAGAATCAAAAGACTCTAGTCCATTTATGCATCTTATAAGAGTGGTTTTACCTGCACCTGACTTACCAAGTACAACACCTATCTCGCCTTTTTCAATCTCAAAGGATATCCCTTTAAGGACTTCTAAATTATTAAAACTCTTTTTTAAATCTACTACCTTTAGCATATCACACTTCCTCCCAATTACCTACTTATAATAAGAATATTTCTTTTCTAGACTAGCGAACAACTGTGTGATAAGTGCTGTAAGTACTAGATATATTATTGCTGCGTATAAGAATGGCATCAGGCTAGCTTCCCTGTTACTAGCTGCAGTAGCTATTCTAAAAAGATCGTTTAAGCCAAGTACAGATACCAATGATGTATCCTTTACCAGATTTATAAATTCATTTGAAACTGGAGGTAGTACCCTCTTTATAACCTGTGGTATGATGATTCTCCTGTTCATAGTCCACTTGTCAAAACCTAGCACCTTGGCTGCTTCATACTGGCCCCTATCAATTGACTCTAGACCTGATCTAAATATCTCAGCATAGTAGGCAGCATAGTTAATTGTAAAGGCTATAACTGCTATAGGCATCTTGTCAAATACCAGATTTTCGTTTAGCAGTGGTAGTCCATAATATAAAAACATCATCTGTAGTAAAAGTGGACTCCCTCTCATTATCCATATATAAAAACTAGTCACCGACCTTGCCAGTTTATTTTTTGAAATTCTAACTTGTGCTACCAATAAACCAAGTGGTATTGAAAATACCGTAGTCAGTACAAATAGCTCTAATACAATCTTTAATCCTTCAATCATTTCCTAATCCATCCAATCTAATTATTCTAGTTAAACCATTTGGCCTTTATCTTGTCAAATGTTCCATCTTCCTGCATTTCTTTTAATACCTTGTTGAATTCTTCTACCCTCTTAGTATCGTCTTTTCTAAATCCAACTCCATACTGTTCCTTACCAAGGTCACCATCTAGTACCTGGTACTTGTCTGCTCCCCTTTGCTTGATGTAGTACTTTAGTAATACTTCATCACCTACAACAGCCTTAGTTCTACCAATCTCTAAGTCTCTTAGAGCCTTGTCAAATGTATCGTAAGTAGTTGGTTCAGACCCCTTTATAAGACCTGTAAATTCCTTGTTGGCCTCTATAGCATCTAGAGATGCTGAACCAGCCTGTGTTCCAACTTGCTTGTCCTTTAGGTCCTTGAAAGTCTTTATATTGTCTTTCTTCATAGATACTACTATCTGCTTATTGTCCAAGTAAGGAGTAGAAAAAGCTACCTTTTCCTTTCTCTGTTCAGTTATTGAGTAACCATTCCATAGGGCATCTACGTTCTTATTTTCTAGTGACTGCTCCTTTGTTGACCAGTCTATATTTTCAAACCTAGGTTCAAGTCCCATTCTCTTGAAGGCTTCCTTTGCTAAGTCAATATCAAAGCCTACAAGTTCATTCTTTTCATCCAAAAATCCCATTGGTACAAATGTATTATCAAGACCAACTACTATTTCTTTTGATGATTTTGCACTATCTGCCTTCTTTTCAGAAGACTTACATGCTACCAAACTTGTCGCTATCACTAAACCTAAACCTACTGCCATCAACTTCTTTAAACTTTTAATTTTCATTTTGCTACCTCCGTATAATAAATATAAATTTGTGAATTACGCTATATACACCGAGCAATATGAATTTTTCTAGGCTTGAAAATAAGTATAAAAAAACTCCCATCCTCCGACATATGTCAGAGGACGAGAGTACTAAAATCAATACTTCGTGTTCCCACCTCTATTCGCCACAACCTCACGATAATGGCCTCATCAGGTACAAGATACTATACCTTAGCACTGTAACGGGTGCACCCGTGGTAGCCTACTCTAATTTCGGTACCCAACTCAAAGATGTGTTCAATAATCCTCATCAATTGCTTTTCACCAACCAGCAACTCTCTGCATGACTAATATCATCTACTAGTTCTTATCCTCGTCTTCTATTCTATAGCGTTGAATACATCTTACAACTAAATCCTGAAAGTGTCAATACCTTTTTCAGAAAATTTATTTATATTGTTACTTGCAAAAGTAAATTCCGCTCTGATCTAGAATTTACTTTTACTGAAATCAATTTATTTATCGATATTTTTATTCTTGTTGGTCCATGCAACCTGATGTACATCACCAAAAGAATAGTCCTTAAACCTGTCTGTGTACTCACCCTTATAACCTATCAGATACAAGATCACCAACTCTATGTAGGATATTCCCAGTAGGATTATATTGAACATGGATTCAAAATCCAAATATATTTTTTTATTCCTAGATGGGTGGACAACAGAATTCCTGTAAAATGTTATGGCATCAACAGAATCACTAAAGTAAGTCTTTATATTATCTGACATATCGCATTCTTTTGGTATTGACCCATCTATACCACAGTGATCTAATAATTCTCTAATATTCCTCTTAGAGCTGTGCTTGTCGTACACACTTTGCCTATAAGTATTTTCTGTTTCTACCAATACAACGTAAGAAAGCATCTCTAGGGCTGTTTGGACTGATATTATATTATTACCAAGGTTCATACCATTAATGGCCTCCATATACCAGTCTAATACATTGGATATTGTATCGTTATAATAGTCCTCTTCAAGTTTTTTACACATAAGTGACATATACTTTTCTATATTGTGGTAATTGGATATAGTGCTAGTCCAGTTAAAGACAAACTTATAGCCTGACCTAGCCATTCTATACCAGGCCCTATACACTTCCCTATCCTCATGATATCCATAAGTATTTGGTATTGATACATATCTGCCTGATGCAAAACTTAGTGCCGTAGCTATCCTGCTTATCATCTGGTCAACCTTCCTGGTATTAAAGGGCGCTTCATTTTTCCTGTATATCCTACCTGTATGAGTGATAATATTAGAAGACTTAGCCTCTAGGGATGCCTTGAGGTCTTTATTGTAACCATAACTTTTATCTATTATTATTTTATAATCATTTAAAGTAAACTCTATCCTGCCAGCATATACTAGATCTTGGTATTCTACTAGCTTACCCGGTATCTTGTCCATATTTACAATGTCAAACTGTACATAGTCAACCTTATTATCCTTTGACTTGATTACAAAGTCATTGACATAGCCTTCAATATGATTATTTTTGATACTAGTAATGTCAGCATCAATCAGTTTATATCCTAGAATCTCTAAAGTTACACTATCCATCATCAAACTAGGCATCTCCTCTTCTAATTCATCAAACTTGTATATAGTGCCCTCAAATTTAATAGAGGATGTATCAGTCATATCATAGTATACACGTCCATTAAACCTTATGTTGACTGATGAATATATACATAGATTACCTTCATAGATTGTGAGACTCTCATCCATTTGCTCTAGACTGTATTTTGAAACTATTGATTTATTACTTATAGTCATAAGTTTTGTCACCCTTTCTAACTAATCCATCTCATTAAAGGCTGTGGCAAGCATAAGTTTAATCCTGTTTAACTGATTTACTGATGTAGCCGATGCATCATAATCTATTGGTATGATATTGGCATTTGGATATTCTTTTTTGATAGCCTTTATAACACCCTTGCCTATAATGTGGTTGGGAAGACATCCAAATGGTTGCATACATACGATATTATTGCAGCCACTCTTGATTAACTCCAACATCTCCCCTGGCAGTAACCAACCTTCACCAGTCTGGTTGCCAAGAGACACAAATCTCTTTGTGTATTCAGCTACATCCTCAATCCTATCAGGCGCTTCAAACCTCTTACTCTTAGAAAGAGCTTGCCTGTATATCTTTTGATAGGCTTCCATGATCTTGACTATGGACTTGCCAATTAACATACTCTTGTATGAACCTTCAAGTTTTTTGTATTTATACAAGTTATTATAGGCACTTGTAAGAAAGAAGTTCATAAGGTCTGGTACTACCACTTCAGCCCCTTCTTTTTCAATAATTGATATTAGGTCATTATTAGCTATAGGTGAAAACTTCACTAAGATTTCTCCTACTAAACCTACCTTAGGCTTTTTGCTTTCTAGTATTTCAAGATTATCAAAATCCTTTATTATATTTCTTATATTTGATTTATAGTCACTGAATTTTGCATTTCTTAGGGATTCCTTACACCTATTAGACCACTTTTCATATAGGTCATTAGCAGAGCCTTTAATTTTTTCATAGGGCCTTACCCTCAATAATACCTTCATTAAGAGGTCTCCATAAACCATACCCATAATTATCTTGTTAATAACAGGTAGAGTAAAGTGGTCTTTTAGTCCATTGTCCTCTACGCCCTGGGCACTTATTGACACCACTGGCACCATTCCAAATCCAGCTGATTTTAAGGCCTTTCTAAGGAATCCTATATAATTGGTAGCCCTGCAGCCTCCACCTGTCTGACTCATAAGTACACTTGTATTATGAATATCATATTTGCCTGATTTAAGGGCCTGTATAATTTGACCTATTACTATTATTGCAGGATAACAAGCGTCATTGTTCACATACCTCAAGCCTTCGTCGATTATATCCGATGACTTATTTGTTAGAACAACCATTTTTAAACCCGAATCATTTAGAGCTCTTTCTAAAAATTGGAACTGTATTGGTGCCATTTGTGGTGCCAATAATGTATGTTCCTTATTTAGACGAGTATTTTTTTCATATTTAATGCTAGCTTTGGTAGTAGCTTTATTATTTCCAACACTAGTCTCTCTTTCCTTTATCGCAGCCTTCAAGGACCTTAGTCTTATCTTTGCAGCTCCTAGGTTATTACCTTCATCTATTTTGATTACTGTATGTATTTTTGATTTTCTATCTAGTATCTCTTCAACCTGCTCTGTTGTTACTGCATCTAGTCCACATCCAAAAGAGTTGAGCTGGACTATCTCTAAATTATCGTGGTCATTACAAAACTCTGCAGCCTTGTACAATCTAGAATGGTATACCCACTGGTCAACAACTCTCAATGATTCTTTTGCATTGGCCATATGACATACAGAATCCTCTGATAAAACTGCAAAACCAAGACTGTTTATAAGTTCTGGTATGCCATGGTTTATCTCTGGATCAAGGTGGTAAGGCCTACCTGCCAAGACTATGCCCTTCTCGTTTGAAGATGCTAGATAGTCTACTATTTCTTGCCCTTTTTTTCTTATGTCATCTTTAAATTCATCATACTGTTTACTTGCAAGATCAACCGCCCTGTTTATATCTTCATGTCTTATGTCTGGATAATGATAGGACATGGCCTCGTACAGCCTCTTCTTAAGCTTTTTCTTGTTGTTCAAAGATACGAAGAAATTGATATACTTTATATCTTTTTCAGCTAATGACTCCATATTGGATTTTATAACTTCTGGATATGATGTCACAACCGGACAATTATAGTGGTTGTCTGCATCCATATTTTCCAGGACCTCATGGGTAACAGAAGGATAAAATATGGTCTTTATTCCTCTTTCTATCAGGCTTTCAATATGTCCATGTACTAGCTTAGCTGGATAACATACGGTATCTGAAGCAATAGAACTTATACCCTTTTCAAATAGCTTTTTTGAAGATTTTTCTGATAATACAACTGAAAATCCTAATTCAGTCAAAAATCTATGCCAAAATGGGTAATTTTCATACATATTTAAGACTCTAGGTATACCTATTAGCCCTCTTTTGGATTGGTTTTCATCTAATGAATTGTATGAAAATAATTTTTCATACTTGTATTTGTACATATTTACAGGTTTTGTCTCTTGTTTTATTTTCTTATGGCTATAAATAGCTTCACCTACTTCACACCTATTGCCTGAGACAAATATCTCACTTTCAGAAAACTTGTTTATTGTTAGTAGACACTTATTTGAGCATCCCTTACATCTAGTAACACTTGACTCTACTTTTATACCGTTTAACTGATTTATATTTAATATATTAGACCTTTGACCCCTGTATCGCTCTTTTGATATAAGAGCACAACCAAATGCCCCCATCAGACCTGCTATATCCGGTCTAGTCACATTTCTACCTATCAATTTCTCAAAAGACCTAAGCACTAAGTCATTGTAAAATGTACCCCCTTGAACTACTACATGGTCGCCTAGGTCTGAAACATCTCTCAACTTTATAACCTTAAATAGAGCATTTTTGACAACAGAATAGGCCAAACCAGCAGATATGTCAGCTACACTTGCACCTTCTTTTTGAGCCTGTTTGACCCTTGAATTCATAAATACAGTACACCTAGACCCAAGATCAACCGGATTATTGGACCCAATACCCTTTTGTGCGAAATCCTTGACATCCATATGGAGTGACTTGGCAAATGATTCTAGGAATGATCCACACCCTGAAGAACACGCTTCGTTGAGGATAATTTGGTCTATTACACCATTTTTTATTTTTAGACACTTCATGTCCTGACCGCCTATATCAAGTATAAAATCAACATCTGGATCAAAAAATTTTGCTGCCTTGTAGTGGGCTATTGTTTCTATCTCACCACCGTCAATCCTAAGAGCCTTTTTAAGCATCTCTTCTCCATAGCCAGTAACAGTCGCCTGTGATATACATGATCCCTCAGGTATTTGTGAATATATATCTTTCAATATTTTTATACTCATATCAAGAGGACTACCCTCATTTGAGCCGTAATGAGAGTAGAGTATCTGCCCCTCATCTCCCATCAATATGGCCTTTGTGGTAGTAGATCCAGCATCAAGTCCTAAATAAAATCTTCCCTTGTAAGAACTTATATCTTGTCTTTTAACACACGCCTTAGAATGTCTATCAACAAAATCATTATAGTCGTCATCATCTTCAAATAGGGAATCAATTTTTTCAGCCTGAGAGTCCTCAAGACTATCTACTGAGTCTACTTTTTTAATCAAACTACAAATAGAGTTTATTTTTTCCTTTTTAGACAATAGGGCTGCCCCCAAAGCCACATATAACTGGGCATTTTCTGGAAAGATTATATTTTTATCTTCAAGCTTTAAAACATTTTTGAACTGCTTCCTAAGCTCGGACAAAAAGTATAATGGTCCACCTAAAAATGCAACATTACCCTCTATTTTCCTACCACAAGAAAGTACGCTTACAGTCTGTACAACAACTGCATTAAAAATACTCATTGCTATATCTGCCTTTTTTGCACCATCATTGATTAGGGGTTGTATATCAGTTTTTGCAAATACACCACACCTTGAAGCTATCGGGTATATTACTGAATAGTCTTTTGCAAGCTCGTTTAGTCCACTAGCATCTGTCTTTAATAGAGATGCCATCTGGTCTATAAAGGCTCCTGTTCCACCTGCACATATACCGTTCATACGTTGGTCAATGCCACCTGACAAAAATGTCACCTTTGCATCCTCTCCACCCAACTCAACTACTACGTCAGTTTCTGGATTGTAGTGTCTTATAGCTTCGGTACTAGAAATTACTTCTTGCTCAAATCTTAGGTCTACTTTCTTAGATAGACCTATTCCTCCCGAACCTGTGATAACAGTTTTTAAACTAACATTACCCAACTTATCATATATCTTCTTTAACTGGTCGCTAACTGCCTTTTTAACATCTGAGAAGTGCCTTTTATATTCACTAAATAACATCTCATTTTCTTCTGTCAAAACTACGGCCTTCACTGTTGTAGAACCTATATCAATTCCTAATTTTAAGATTCCATTCATTATAGCCCTCCTAATAAACATACTATTATACTTAGATTTCTTATTTGTTAAACCATCTTAATAATATACACTAATTATACGTCACTTGAATAATGAATGTCAATAATATGCTATAGTTTAAAATATAAGTAAATGACAAAGAATACTATTTAAAACACATAAAAAAAGGAGGCTAGCCTCCTTTTTTTTACATATACTTAATCATTTAAATTCTTATTTCATCTTTTCTGATACGATATTTACAAGGTCATGAGTTCTAGTTGCATATCCCCATTCATTATCATACCATGAAAGTATCTTTACTAATCCATTGTCCATTACCATTGTTGAAAGTCCATCAACTATTGAAGATCTTTCATCTCCCTTGTAGTCTACAGATACAAGAGGCTTGTCTGAATATCCCAATATACCCTTTAATTCACCTTCTGATGCTTTCTTAAGAGCTGCATTTACTTCTTCAGCAGTTATGTCCTTTTTCCTTACATTTACAACTAAATCAACTATTGAAACTGTCTGAGTTGGAACTCTTAGAGAGAATCCATTTAATTTGCCCTTTAACTGAGGAAGTACAAGAGCAACCGCCTTAGCTGCACCTGTAGTTGTAGGTATTATTGAGGCTCCACAAGCTCTAGATCTTCTAAGGTCCTTGTGTGACTTGTCCAGTACCTGCTGGTCATTAGTATAGGCATGTACTGTAGTCATCATACCATTTTCTATACCAAATTCTTCATCTATTACCTTTGCAACTGGAGCTAGACAGTTTGTAGTACAAGAAGCATTAGATATTATATTGTGTAGGTCATTGTCGTACATATCTCCGTTTACACCAAGAACTAGTGTTATATCTTCGTTCTTAGCTGGACAAGTAATGATAACCTTTTTAGCACCTGCATCTATATGTCCCTGTGCATCTTCTCTCTTTTTGAATTTACCAGTGTTCTCTACTACTATGTCAACACCAAGTTCCTTCCATGGTATTTCCTTTGGACTAGCTGCCCTAGTTATCTTTATTTCTTTTCCGTTCACTACTATTGTATCATTATCTTTTACTTCAACTTCACCCTTGAATGTTCCGAAACTTGAATCGTACTGGAATAAATGTGCTAATGTTTCTGCATTTGCCCTAGCATTGATGGCAACGATTTCATACTTTGCATTCGCATCCGCTTCTACTAGTCTAAGAACTGACCTTCCTATTCTACCAAATCCATTTAATCCTACTTTTATTTTCATACTCTTCCTCCGTCATATATTTTCGTTATTGGGGACTTTAAATTAATTAGTGTATCATATATATCCCCTCCTCGACTATATTGTATATCATTTTTATTTTTTTTGCAATAAATATCAAGAAAAAAATGTTTTTTTAAGCTTGTTATTTATTTATTATAGTATTTAGCCTGTATTTTGATATACTATATATAAAAAATACCTAATAAACTATACATATAAAAAGACTGCATAAAAATGCAGCCCGATTTTTTATTTAATTTATGTAATTTGTAAATCTATGAGTTTCTGAATAATCGTAGAAAAGCTATCACTAACTATCCTTAGAAAGGTTATCAATAACCAATCTCAGAAAAGCTATCAATAACTAATGCTTATAGTATCTCTTTACAATGATATCTGGATCTATTCCCCTTCGATAGGCCCTCTGAAAGACTTGCATATCCCTCATAACCATGAGTATGCCTATATCAGTAAGAGGCGGTTTGTTAAACCTACCCTTTCCAGTGTAGAACCTCCTAGAAGAAGTGACTATCCTAGTATCTATCTGGACAAGATCATATACACCCTTAGCCCTGATAGAAATATCATAGTCCTCCATAATCCCTATCTCTTTATAGCCACCCAGTTTTTCAAAGGCATACCTAGTAAAAAATACGCCCTGGTCACCAAAGGCTATTTTCCTTTTCTTGGCCCTAAACCTCGACATAAAACCGCATATCTTCATAAGGATTCTCGAGTCATTAAAGTAAATTGACATACAGCCAAATTCAACACCCCTGTTGGCAGAGCTAATTATATCATCAACCATTCTTAATTCAATACTACTATCGCAGTGAAGAAAGAGGATTAGGTCATGCTTAGCCATTTCAAAGCCCTTGTTCATCTGTCGGCCCCTGCCCTTGCCCGACCTAATATACTTGTATTTTGGACCTATTATATCCCTTAAGAGGTCCGAGTCAGATTGACGATAGCCATCAACAAATATAACTTCAAAATTATCCTTGCCTATTGAGTCTAGTTGCCTTACAATATTTTTCACATTTTCTAATTCATTATAAATAGGTATAACTATAGATAGCTTACTATACATTTACTCTCCCTTTATTTTGCTTTTGTACTTATCTTCTAATAGTTCTAATAGATGTGCTTGTGCTTGTGTTTGTGTTTATGCTTGTACTTTTATTTATATTAGTCCAGCTATTAGAATCTTCTAATCTTCTATAAAGTCTCTAACTAGCATATCTAAGTAGTCAAGGTCTAGATATGCCTTTAATTTGTTAAATGTAAATTCATTGAGCAAGTCTTTTTCTGACTTGTTGTACTCAACCCAGGCCATGGCACACCAAGTTACACCCCTCAAACAGTTCATCCTAATATAAGAATAGACCTTGTCCCTGAAGCTTTCAAATTGATCTAACTTAAACTCATAATATTCAATACCGTAAAATTCCTCAAAGTAATATTTTAAGAATCCCTCTACTTGGTCTCTTGTAAATATTATATCCGTCTTCCAAAATGAAGTCGTAGGTGCTAGAAAATGGCCTAGGTCTTGTTCTTTTTCACCAATAATAGGCTTTTCCCAGTCTATAAGGTAGGTCCTGTCACCTATTATAAAATTCGATGAATTTAATTCAGTATTTATTATTGACTTATTGCCTTCTTTATCAGTACTATTTTGACCATCATAACTAATATCGAGTCTGTCACATATTTGCTGGACCCTTGCGAAAATCTTTTGAACCCTCTCATCAACCCTAGGATCAAATAGGTCGCTTGACCTGTACTTACTGTACATATTAGTTGATTCCTCAAGTATAGCCTTAAATGGATTGTCAGGTTCTACCAAAGAGTTGTCGTCTGGTATACAAGTTTTGTGAATCATGTTCAAACATTTGGCAGCCGTAAGTAGGTCCTTCTTGTAATCCATAGGTCTCCCCTGGATAAAAGCCATCACAAGATAGTCTCTAGGGAAGTCCTTTTTAGAATCATCATAAAAATATGGTACTGGAGTAACCCCGCTTTTGCAAACAGCCTCAAGCCCCATAAATTCATATGCTATCTGGTTTTTCAAGTTCATTTGACTGGCATAGTTTATCCTAAATACCATATCGTCTATTTTCCTAGCCTCGTATATGACCTCAATCCTATAGTTACAGTTATATTCTCCATTTGCTAGGAAACTAGTCTTGAACTCTAGCTTATCTATATTATTTTTTAGGTCACTAGGAACCACAGGAGTATTTCTTTCTCCTTTATCTATTTCTAAGCCTCCTATATGTTTTTTACTTATTAAATAATTATAGTACCTGTCAAAAAACGCACGAGACTTAACAAATCTAGCAACATCTCTTGTATCTAGCATATCAACCATATATTCCAAGTCCTCCTCTAGTAATTTTAGTATCCCAAACTCACGAGGTATTCATAGGTATTGGGATATGTATGTCTATCAAACTTATTTACGATATTTATGATATCCTCTTCTTCATCAATATCGACTAGAGGATCATTTATCTTAATCTTATCAGTCGTCTTTTTAGCTAGTTCTATAGTCCTCTCAACAACTGTCTGTCCCTCATACTCGCCCATATCAAAGACCTCATTGTCAAGGTTATTCATACCAATCAGGCAATAACCATCGTCCTCTGTAGGTGTGATTACAATGTCACTATCATCCAATGCCTTGAGAGAACTATTAATATGTACTGAGCAAATCTCAGGTATATCGGATCCTATCAAGACTAGGCTATCATAGCCCAAGTCAAATGAATCAGAAAAGGCGTTCTTCATTCTTTGCCAAATATCCTGTCCTCTCTGTTCTATAAAAACATCAGCATACTTAAATATATCCTTCAATACACCCGGACCTATATAAGACTCAGCACCAGAGTTTGTAAATACAATTAAGCTGTCCCCCTCAATTCTACTAGTCATCAGTTCTAGGTCATTGAGAAAACAAGTATGCAAACGGGCACACTCTAGTTGGGACAGCTTTTTTTCAAGTCTAGTCTTAGTATATCCAGGGATTGGTATTCTTGTAAAAATAATTAACCCCTTCTTCAATACATAACTCCTTATATTTTATATTTTTATCGATTAGATTCTGCTACACACATTTAAGCCACAATCATTTAAGTAATCCTTAGGCTTATCGAATATATACTGCATATGGTCCATACCCTCAATAATCTTTATCTCTCCTGAATGAAGATTCTTTATTTCAGGTAGGTTCATCCTTGCCTTGTCTTTCTCACCGAACAAGAACTTTATCTTTGTATCCGGTCTATAGATGGCAGATGGCAATGTATAGTCGTAGCATGAAAATGAAAGTTTTTTAATTGTGTCATTATCCAAATTCTTATATACATTTAGTATATACTCTTTATCACTCATAGAAACATACTTATATCTTGGGTCATTATCAAACACCTTCATGCCCCTAGTCTTAAATTCCTTCACTAGCTTTTTAAGCTCCATATAGAAGAACATCCCTCTGACCTTACTCTGCTTTAGAGCCGGTGCATCAAGAACAGCTACATCTATTTTCAACCACAATTCCTTTAGTATTTCAAATGCAACGGCAGCTCCAAATGAAGCACCTAATAAAAATCCTATATGATCTATCTTGTTTTCTTTTAACCAAGAAACTATCTTGTCAGCCTGATATACTCTAGGTGTAAAATCGTGGTGTGGATAGTCCAACCCTTCAAGTCTAGGAACAACTACATAATAGCCCTTCTCTAGATACGGTATTATACCCCTGTAGTTACTTGCACCAGGATAAAAAATACAGTGTATTAAAAGTGCGACAGGCTTAGTCTTATCGCCGTATGTTTCAAAAATCATAACGTCCTCCATAATATTATTACCTTCTATCTATGAATACTATACAACCATAAACTAAAAATGTCAATTCATTTTATAAATGAAAGAAATAATATGATTCTTGCATTTATATGTCACTTTATTAAATTAACTGTCGGTTTTCGCTTTATATAATTGTATTTTTGACTTTCAAATTGATGCACAATTTGAAATTTTCTTCATTTAGTAGTTTTACGTCATTTCCATAGGCCAAAATTTCCAAAAATCTGTTACATTCCTCTGAATTGTAAAATGTATTCTTGTTCCTTCCTTCGCCAACTATTATATAGTCTAAGTCCTCATCAATAACATCTCTAACCTCTGCCCCATCATTGATTAAACGTATTTTAAGATCATTACTATTCATAGTTGAAAGATCGTTATATAGGTAAAACTTACTTCCCAAAACACTAAACTGGTCAACTAATTCACCCTTGGTTTTTGAAGGATATTCTATTGATAATTCATCATTTAGTCCGTCAAATTTATGTCTAGCCGTATATTCTTCTAGATAATCAATTTTAGAAGTCAATAATTTTTTATCTATAACCTTAATTTTCTTGCCCTTTATATTAAAAGACAAAACTCTTTTTAAGTTTGGATTTTTTTCATCAAATTTTAATTTTTTTGATTGATTTGAGAAAGTGGCTATATCATCCACAATCAAAAAGTTAGTATTAGAAAACACGTCCCTATGAAGCCTAATATCAAACTTCTTCAACCTCTTCTTAAAACTATGAAAATCATCACTTGAAACCGACATGTCAAAGGACAAAGAGCTTCCTATAATATCAAGTGCCAAATAGTCCTCTCTCTTCATATTCTCATAATGGCTATTCCAATTTTTTGCATTTAAAGACTTCATTGTCCTATTCTTAAGTATACGATTCTGTTTATTATGCCTGTCTTCTATCCAATTGGCAAATAGCTTATCAGGTATAGATGAATACTTTGCCTCTATATCCTTGTAAAGATTTATATAACAGAGATTGGTCCTATAGGCATCTGAACTAGCCCTGTGTGTATCTATGTTTTCAATACTATACTTGTTACATAGGTTTACAAGAGAGTACTCCCTATCATCAAGAAACACTCCTAGGGCCTGTGTATCTATATATTTATTTGTAAATTCCTCACCAAAAACCCTCATGTAGGTATCTTTTAGTAGGTTTATGTCATTGTTTACACCATGCCCAACCAAGATGCTATCACCGACAAAGTCCCTGAATTTTTTTATTACATCAGCCTCTTTTTCAGCCTTATGGATGGATATATTGTCTATTCCAGTCAAGCTCTCTATAAATTTATCTATATAGTATATCTTATCTCCAAATTCTTCACATTCAGATAGTAATCTACTGGATTTAGTTACCTTCCTAGATCGAGGTGGCCTAATCAGTGACGAATATTCATCAACCACCTCAAAATCTATGACTTTAAAGGCACTTATCTCTATCATATAGTTAAACTTTGAATTTCCTGTTGCCTCTAGATCAAACGATACATATGATTTAGGTAGGAAATCAGCATGTCTAGATGCTATTAAGTTATTTTCATGTTTTTCTTCCACTTGTCTACCTCCGAATTCCTACAAATATTATACCATAATCGTTTATATATTAATATTGAATAGTTAAATTAATTATTGGAGGACTATTTATGTGGGTAGATAATTAATATATATCCTTATTATATTTAAGACTTTTAGTCTTAGGAATGGAGAATTTATGAAAAAAAATTTAAATTGTATAAGAGCTTTAATTCAAAAATTTGATATTGGAGATAGTTATTCAAGAGCGGCTGAGATGTCTTTCTACCTCACTATGTCAATATTTCCGTCTCTAATTTTCGTCATATGTGCCTTGGCCTATGTGCCAGAGGTCAATGTAGTGACAACATCAGAGCCCATCAAGAATATAATACCTGCTGAAGCCCATACAATCGTTGTATACTTTATAAAGTCAGCAGTGACCCACAAGAGCCAAAAACTCCTAATCGTATCTGCAGGACTTGCTGTGTGGACTTTTTCAAAGGCTGTCAATTCTATCCTAGTTGCTCAAAATGCCTACTATGGCTTTGAAGATAAGAAGAACCCTATTATTGCCAAACTTACGAGTCTTATATTTGCAGCCCTATTTTTTATAGAAATTATACTGTGTATAGTCTTTTTGGTATATGGTTCTAAAATATCTGAATTTATAATAGGTCTACTTGGAAACGTTGAGGGTTCCAATATGGTTCTCGGTATAATATTTACTATTGTGAGATATCTTGTTCCTATCTTGGTTATGATTGTAATATTCCTAGGAATCTACAGTTTTGGACCATCTAAAAAGATACCTTATAAATACTGTTTGCCCGGCGCTGTAGTGACTAGTCTACTTTGGTTGTTGTTCTCTATGCTATACTCAGTATACGCCAACAACTTCTTCAATGGAGAAATATATGGAAGTATATCTACCATGATAGTTCTTATGACTTGGCTATACTTCTGCTCCCTATCTGTTTCTGTGGGATATAAGGTCAACGCCCTTATATATTTCTCAAAGAACGAAGAATTCATAAGTGCGTGTTAGTATAAATACCTATAATAAAACCTCTAATCTACCATCCCTTTAGATGATTGATTAGAGGTTTATTCTTATATTGATTTTATCATTTCATCGAAGCTTTGTGTCAATTCTTCTAATCTTCTTATTGCTACTGAATCAGACTTATCATGTGTTCCTATATATATCTTTATCTTTGGTTCAGTTCCAGATGGCCTAAGGGCTATCCACGAACCGTCATCCAAATAGTATTTTAATACATCAGATATAGGGAAGCCTTCTACTCCCTTTTTGAAGTCATCTAGCCTAACTACCTTTGACCCATTTATTTGGTTCAGGCTTTGACCCCTCATAGTATCCATTATCTCTTTTATCTTTGCAGAGCCTTCCTTGCCCCCTAGGTAAATAGAGTTGGTATTTTCTCTGTAATAACCATTTTCTTGGTATAAATCTATAAGTGCATCATAGATACTCTTACCCTTGCTCCTGTAATAAAGTGCCATTTCAGCTATCATAAGAGTAGCTACTACACCATCCTTGTCCCTGCACTGGTCGCCTACTAGGTATCCATAACTCTCCTCATAGCCGATTGTGAAGTCCTTTGACCCATCTTTTTCATATTGGGTCATTTTTTCACCCAAAAACTTAAATCCAGTAAGTATCTCAACGACTTCAACTCCCATGTCCCTAGCTATATCAGCACCAAACTCAGAAGTTACTATAGTCTTTATCATGCAGGCCTTGTCTGTGAGTCTATTAGTTTCCTTTAAGCCCTTTAGTACATAGTCAGTAAGTAGACCACCTATCTGGTTGCCACTTATTAGTATCGGCTCTGAATTCTTACCTCTAACAGCTATGCCTACCCTATCACAGTCTGGGTCGTTTGCTATAAGTATATCTGCCTCTTCCCTTACCATAAGGGCTATACCACGTTCTAGAGCTTCCTTCTCTTCTGGGTTAGGCTTGTCTATACCAGCAAAATTCTTGTCTGGCATTTCCTCTTCAGGAACTACTATTATATTTTCAAAACCACAGTCTCTAAGAACTCTAATAACTGGAACCCTGCCAGTACCACAAAGAGGTGTATACACAACCTTAAAATCCTTGGCGTACTTTTTAATTATATCCTTTCTTATGCTGTTTCTTTCTACAGCCTCAATAAATTCATCATCCAGGCTTGAATCCAGCATGACAGCCTTGTCCTTATTAGCTTTTTCATCTAAAAGTGGGAGTACATCCAAGCTAGAATCCCTGTCTATTGTCTCCAGCACTTTCTTGGCAACATCAGGCATTATCTGTGCTCCATTGTCTCCATATACCTTGTAACCATTGTAGTTTGAAGGATTGTGACTTGCTGTGATCACTATACCACCTATACAGTTGAGTCTCCTAACAGAATAAGATAGCATAGGCGTTGTCCTAAGATCATCAAAATAATAAACCTTCATGCCCATACCTGATATGACTCTTACAGACTCCATACAAAATTCCCTAGACATTTTTCTATTGTCATGGGCTATAACAATACCCCTATCTGCTGCATCTTCAAAATTATCCATGAGGTACTTAACAAGACCATATGTAGTTTTTCTCACTGTATATAAGTTCATCCTGTTTGTACCAGCCCCTAATATACCTCTTAAGCCTGCTGTTCCAAACTCTAAATCTCTATAAAACCTATCCTCTATCTCTTTTTCATCGGACTCAATGGCCCTTAGCTCATCCTTAGTTTCATCATCTATATATGAAGCTTCTATCCATTCCTTATACAATTTCATGTAATCCATAGTTACCTCCTCATACTGATAGGGATTTTTGTTCCCTGCCACATCTATATTTTAAGCTATAGTATAAAAAAAGTAAACAATATAATAAAAAAAGCACCCCTCAGGTGACTGTCCTAATAAAAGGATCAACCCCCAAGTGGTGCTATTGAAAACTTATACTACTTCATTGCATTTAAGTTAGCTTCGATCTTTTCCTTTGGCATAAACCCGATTTCTCTAGATACTTCTACTCCATCCTTGAAGAATATTACTGTAGGAACAGTGTTTACTCCATATTCCTGAGCTACTTCCATAGCCTGGTCTATATCAACCTTTGCAAAGTAGGCAGCATCCTTGTTAGCTTCTGCTACATCTGCAAATACAGGACCTAGCATATTACAAGGACCACACCATGTTGCGAAAAAGTCTACAACTGCTAATCCCTTAGCTTCCTTTACATTCTGTACAAATTCACTTCCATTAATTACTTTTGCCATTTTAAATTCCTCCCGATTATTTTAGATTTTATTTTACATTAAATCCATCTATCATTTTGATATCATCTTTAACTTATACTATATTAATACCAAAAACTATAGATTTAAAACATATACTTATTTTCTTTTGCCCTTGAGTTCTCTGCCCCTTGGCAATTCAATGATAAAGCTAGTACCTTCTTTTAATTTTGACTTGACTCTAATGCTACCACATAGGGTATTGGTTATCAGTTTTGCTATTGAAAGACCAATTCCAGAGCCTTCTATGTTCTCTGCCCTAACTGCATCACTCCTAAAGAATCTTTCAAAGACTCTTTTTTGGTCCTTGGCGCTTATGCCAATTCCCGTATCTTTTACTTCAATTACAAGCCTGTCCCTTCCCTTAGGACTTGCGATTAACTCTATAGAATCATCTGTATTTGTATACTTAAAGGCATTGTCTATCAATATTCTCAAGAGCTGAGATAGTTTATTTTTATCTGTATACAAGATTGGATTTTTGATAGAGCTAACATCGTACTTGAAGTGCTTGCCCTGGTATTCAGCTATTTCATTATAGGATCCACTCAACTCATTAAATAAATCAATTATACTCACAGACTCTGTATTTATCTTTACTATTGATTCCTCTTTTGTAAGTGACAATAGTTCAGATATCATTTTTTTGAGCTGCCTAGTCTCTCTCATGGCAACAGCAACAGTCTCTGCCTCTTCTTCGATAGTACTCTCTGGTGATTTTAGGAGAGACTCAAGTTTTGACTGTATTATAGCAACCGGCGTCCTCAGTTCATGAGAGGCATCCTGTATAAACTTGACCTGGTTGTTCCAAGATGTCTCAATAGGTTTGAGTGCCTTCTTAGACAAGAGCTTGGCTATTATATAGGACAAGAGCAATGATATAGAGTCTGATAGAATCAATAGGGTTATAAGGTGGCTTAGTCCCTGCATTTCAGAGTCTATGTTCCTCATAATCCTAAACTGGTACTTGCCACTTTTAATATAAAAAGTCCTAAATTTATAACCGCCGTATATCTCGTTAATGTACTCGTCTTCTATATTCGGCCTTATACTAGGCATCTGGCTGAAATACCTATTCTGGGTATAGTACCTGATTTCATCACCCTCATATATATATACTATATCCCTTGGGTCTTGTAATATAATAGGATTTAATATAGAATCCTTGTCAAAAGCGTTGCTGACAAACTTATACTCTTCTTGAAGAGAAGTATCTATATTTGACAGTATGGATACCTTAAAGTAATTGAAAATAAATATGCTGACAAAAATCATAAAAATCTCAACTACAAACATAATTGTAAATATAAGATTTTTCCTTGTCTTTATAAAGGCATTATTATTTATCATCTAGTATGTATCCGACCTTTCTCTTTGTCTTAATATACTTGTCATAGTCAAATTTTGATAGTTTTTTTCTAAGATTACTTACATATACTTCGACTATTTCTATTGTAGCATCAGAATCTATTCCCCAAATCCTATCATAGATCTGCTCCTTTAATAAGATTGACCCCTTATTTAGAACAAAGTATTCAAGTAGCTTAAACTGCTTGTTCTGTAGCTCTATTTCTTCGTCATGGATAAATACAGCCTTCTTCTCAGAATCTATCTTTAGGTCCTTAAATTCAAGGTATTTGTTGTCCTTTATCCTACCATTTGTCCTAAGGATGGCAAATGTCCTAGCAACCAACTCATCCATATAAAATGGTTTTGTAAGGTAGTCATTGGCACCAAGAGTAAAGGCTTCCATCTTGTCATCTAAGGATTCTTTGGCAGTAAGTATCAGTATTGGTGTATCTATACCAGACTTTCTAGCCTCCTTTAATATAGTCATACCATCCATATTAGGTAACATCAAATCCAGGATTACTAGGTCATATATTCCCTGTTCAATCAGATAAAGACCTTCTTCTCCATCTATACATGTTTCTATTTCAAAATGCTTCGATAATTCTTTTTTCATATCCGCTTGAAGAGTTTTATTATCTTCAACTATTAATACTTTCATATTAACCTCACTTTCCATATGGCAAACTTTCACCATATATTATAATATATCATAAAAAATAGTGAATATCTAGTCAACAAAACACTAAATTAAAATATATTATCAATATCCACTATTATATAATTCTAGCCTATTTACCTTTAGAATCCCTTTATATCTAACATTTTCAAGTAAATAACTAGAAATATAGGTCGATATGATATATAATTATGACTGAAAGGGGTTTGACTATGACGATTAAACAAGTTGGGTTTGAAGACCTATTAAATAAGACTGATTCAAAGAGCAAAAAACAAAAATCCGATAATAAAGAAGTAAAAACGAGTTCAGCAAAATCAAGTGCTAAAAATACAAAGACTAGAAAAACAACCACTAAAAATCCAGCAGCAAATAAAAAGAATTCAAAAACTGGTTCAGCTGCTGTTACTAGAAAATCAAGTCCTAAAAGGGTTTCTCTTAGCCAAGATGACATGGACAAGCTATGTGAAATATACGACTGGTACCTACTAGTCAAGGACCTTGCCCCCCTAAAGAAAATCAAGCTATCAGACAAGTCTACAAAAATAGACCTAGAAAATGATATAGTAAAGGAAAGTAAAAGGGTCAGCATCAATATAGACAAGGAGATATGGGAGGACTTTGACGCTCTTTGCTCCAATATAGGGCAAAAGAAAAACGAGGTGCTTACACAGGTTATAAAGGACTTTATAAATGATCATAAGGATTTGGTATAATATAAAAGACAGGAAATATCTCCCCAAGTAAACTTATGCTTGGTCGAGACAACCTGTCTTTTTTTGTGATTTTTTGTTGTGATTTTTTTGTTGTGATTTTTAGTCTTGCAAAATCAATTTAGAGTACTTCCTACCAGCATCCATAAATATTTCAATATTTTCGTCACTTGTATAAAGTGGTAAATTACATCCTGGAGTAAGTATAAATCCTTTTTTACATTTTTTTCCGGCCATTATTGAGTCTATAACAGCGTCTTCAATCATTTTCTTGTCACCCTTTGATATTATCTTTACCGGGTCGACATTACCTGCTATAGGTAGGTAGTCTGAGAAATACTCACAAGCCTCATGTATGTTCATTTCATTGTCTATACTAAACATGGAAAAGTTAATATCCTTTATATATGTCCATATCTTCTTTGTGTTGCCACACACATGGTAGGATGGCTTAGAATTGTTGACCTTCATCAAATAGTTGCATATTTCTTGGGTTGGACCATAGACAAACCTCTTATACATCTTAGGACTAATCATAGTAGTCGATGCTATAGGGTCTGCCATAGAAAATGATATTCCAATCTTAGAAAACTCATCTATTACAAGCTTTACGCACTCTACAATATATTCTAATAGCCTATCTACCTTGTCAGGATACTTGATCATGGCCTTTAAGAGCCTGTCAGTTCCATAGCAAAATCCAGCCAGGGTAAGAGGGCCTGACAGGGATGCTCCAACAGGGCATATGCCATCACCTATTTCCCTTAGCCTGCTCGTAGCATTATAGTAGGTCATAAGGTTACCTGAACTAAGCTTTATTATATCCATATTATTGACATCATCTAAGTTGTCTATAGCTAGTTTTTTAACTGTTATCAGTCCATTTTCAGGATAATTGGCCTCAATACCTATTGCCTCTGCTATTCCATAGGCATTGGGTCCTACACCCATACCGTCATAGCCAAACTTGTTGAAGGCGGCTATATCTGCGTTTACTAAGTTGTCCTCATTTAACCAGTACTCTCTTGTATTTTTACCTATATACCTAGCCTTTATCTCACCCAAAAATGGATCCATAGGCAACCTATCATATTCTAGACCATTTGATATTGCATACGACCTCTCTATGGGTGTCATCTTGTCTTTTTTGTTTATAATTAAGTCCATATTTTCCTCCTAAAAAGTCATCGCCTTGGCAAAAGCCCTATCAAAACGCTCTTCGTTGGCAAGTTCAAAATAATCTATAGAAGAAGCAAGTCTATCTAATTCATCTATCATGTCTATTAACTTATCACTCGAAGCCTTATCTAGAATATTTTTTCTATATTTAGTAGAAGCCTTACCAGTATCCTTATTTTTATCATAGTAGACCCTAATAAACTTAAGAGCCCCGTTTTTTGATGAATTGCCTAAATAGGTTATTTTATCTTCATATTCCTTGTCTATTATACCCAGTCCAACTAGAGATTCCTTAGGTAGGTGGTAGCCAAACTGACCTGCTATCAATAGCTGATCAATGTCCTCGACACCTAAACCCTGTCTTTTCAGTATCATCATAAGCGATGAATATATAGCACCCTTGGCTAACTGTACAGCCCTTATATCTGCTTGATTGATATAGATGTCCTTGTCCTTATCTAGGTAAAACCTCTTTTCAGAACCAACACTTTCAAAATGGTCTATAAGCGGGTCATCTTCTTCTAGTTCTTCTTTTTTAGCCAACTTCCCCCTCTTGTTTACATAGCCATTTCTCACTAACTCCCTTACAAGGGCCAAAATTCCACTTCCGCATATTCCCCTTATCTCTTGGGATCCTATGGACTTAATCTCTATATTGGAATCAGACTTGTTTTTCTTATCTACTACTACATCTTCAATAGCTCCATCCTCTGCCCTCATGCCGTTGGATATATTCATGCCTTCCAGGGCTGGACCTGCTGCACAAGAGCAAGTGACTATATTACCCTTGTCTATTAGGGCTATTTCACCATTTGTACCTATATCTATAAATAGATACCTCTTTCTTACGTCTATAGGTCCTATACTATAGAGTCCTGATACAATGTCTCCACCAACATAGGCAGACACCTGCGGCATCAATACCAGGTCTGCATTCTTCAAATTATCAATACCCAAGCTAGTAGCCTTTGTTAAAACAGTATCCTTAAATTCAGGTGTAAATGGGTACCTTCCAAGACCATCTACAGATTCACACATAAGAATATGACTCATTGTACAGTTTGCTGCTACCACAATAAGACTAATCCTAGAACAAATGTCCTCCCCAAATGCACCCACCATTTCATTTATTTTTGACACGATAAGCCTATTCAGGTTTTTAAGTCCTTTAGGATTTTCTTTACAATAAGAAATACGACTCAGGACATCTAAACCATAGTTTTTTTGTGGGTTCGTTTCAGAAATTTTCAATATTTCTTCTCCAGACTTGCTATCGACCAAGACCATCTCTATGCCTGTAGTACCTATATCAAGGGCTATGGAAAGATTATCCGACAATACCTTGTTATTGCTAGACCCCAAGCCCCTATATAATACTTTACTTGAGTCACAATTAAGGATAAGCTCCATATCTTCCTCAACCCTAGTCTGACAAGCAAGTACAGATTTATTACGGTCTTCATTTGTCCTTACATATACCCTACACTTTGAACAAGTTCCGTTACCGTTACAGGGGGCTTCAATATCTATGTGATTTGCCCTCAGAATTTCAAGCAGATTTTGCCCCTTTTTAGATTCAATAAGTATTTGTTTGTCTGATGTTTCTATTTTTACTTTTAACTTGTCATCCACTATATCACTTCCTATCAAAGAGGCTACAAGCGACCTTTACAGCCTCTGTAGCAGAATCTGAATATCCATCAGCCCCTATTTCATTTGCAAACTTCTGTGTTACAGGACCACCGCCTACCATGACTTTGACCTTGTCCCTAATACCCATCTCTTTTAACCTGTCTATAACATCCTTCATAAGATACATTGTTGTAGTCATAAGAGACGACATACATACGAGTTTGACATCCTCATTAACTACTGTATCTATAAATCTATCAACCTTGACATCCTTTCCTAGGTCTATCATTTCAAAACCAGCAGTCTCCAGCATTATCTTAACTAAGTTTTTTCCTATATCATGGGTATCACCCTCTATTACCCCTATAACTGCCTTTATCCTATCTCGGCTGTCTAATTCATCTTCAAGACCTTTTTTTAATACTCCTATACCTTCATACATTGCATCAGAGCAAAGGAGCAACTCGGCTATATAGTATTCTTCCTCATCATAGAGTTTTCCAGCTTCATTCATACCCCTTACCAATCCGTCCATTATACCATCATTGGCATCATATCCTTCATCGAGGTAAGTCTGGGCTAGGTCTGCTATGGTTTCATCCTCCATATCTACAACATATGAAGCCAACTTATCTATTAGTTCTTTTTTTCTCTCTTCTGACATAATATCTCCTTATATTGCAAAACATAGATTTTATTATTCAGTCATCCTATTTTAAGCTCTCTACTTGCATCAAATTTCTTGTTCCTATATCAGTATTTCTTCTAGAAATACAGGCACCTGTCACAATATACCTCGGTGCTGGCTTTAGACTTAGATAGTCATTCATAAGAGAATTTACCCTTTTTAGGTCTATAAGACCGACTTCTTCTAAAGAGCGTGCCATTTTAGGGCACATATATATCAAACACTTGCCATCAGCAATCTTAAGAAGCTCCATAAAAAACTCCCTAGTAAAATTATCATATATGTATTTGACCTTTTCAGGCCCCACTATAGATATATCCACCGGTGAGTCACTTATACTTATTATATCGACTCCCAAGTCTATGAGGTCTCTAGAAAAATTTATAAGATGATCTTTTAGGAGGTCCAAGACTATAGCCATAACCTGCTTTTTTTTGACCAAGCCCTTGTATACTGTCGTAGAATCAAGCAGGCCATTCAATATTGTAAAGGGACCTGACAACTCATATATGACTTGTAGGTCATCATTTTTCAAGATGGAAATAGAGTCCTTTACCCTAGTTATCCTAGGAGATTCCATGGGACTTGATATATTATCTATCAAGTCTTCAACTTTTGATAGGACAGGGCTATTAATCCTAATCCCGTAGCTGTCCGATTCTATCCTAGCCCCAAATGATTCAGCCTCCAGAGTATGGCAAAAGGGTAGCTGACAAAACTTATCCTTCTTAACTTCTTTAATTTCTAGGGCAAGTCTACTAATAGTTTCAACATCGAAATAAGGGTCCTTGTTTGTATTCTTCAAGGTGTCCGATTCGTATAGGCTTGGGGTTTGTTTGTTAGGACAAAATAGGTAGTCAATCTTATCTGGCATAGGCCACCTCCTAGTGGTAATATTCTAATTAAATGGGTTGCTGATACCTGCTATATTCACCATATCAATGAATGAATACTTTCCACCTATGCTGCAAATGCTCAGGTACTTTTCCCACGCTTTTTTATAGTCTTTATTCATCAGTTCATAGAAGTCCAAGGCACACAACTGGGCCAATACATAGTCTATATAATAAAATGGGTCCTTGTATATATGCCCCTGCCTAAACCAATAACCACCCCTATTAAGTAGGTCCAAATCTTCATAGTCCCTACCTGGCAGGTAGTCTCTTTCAAGCTCTCTCCAAGCAGACTTTCTCTCATCAACACTCATATTAGGATTTTCATATACTAAATGCTGAAAATGATCCACTAGGCAACCATATGGCAGAAACTTGATGGCTGAATCATGGTGGTACTTCTTGTATTTTTCTGTGTCATCTCCAAAGAACATCTCCATCCATGGGTATGTTAAAAACTCCATCGACATAGAGTGGATTTCACAAGAATCCAGGGTTGGAAATACTAACTCTGGAACAGGTATATCCCTAGACATATACATCTGGAAGGCATGACCAGCCTCATGGGTCAAGACATCTATATCGTCAACCGTTCCATTGAAGTTCCCAAATATAAAGGGCTCCCTATAGTCAGGAAGTATAGTACAATATCCACCCATGGCCTTATTTTCTCTTGCTGCAACATCAAATAAGTTATTGTCTATCAAGAACTTATAGAATTCTTCTGTTTCACCAGACATATTCTTGTACATATCCTTACCCTTTTCGATTATATATTCTCCATCTCCCACAAGCTTGGCATTTCCATCCAAAAACTCCAGCTTTTCATCATAGTAGGTGATTTTATCTAGGCCTATTCTTTTGGCTTCTTCCTTATTTAAGTCTTCAATAATAGGCAGGTATTTATTCTTTACATTTTGGCGTAACTTGGCCACCATATCAGAATTATAAACGGTCCTAGACATCCTGTAGTAACCCAACTCAACAAAGTTTTTGTAGCCCAGCTTCTTTGCCATAGAATCCCTCAACTTAACTAGACTGTCAAAAATACTATCAAATTTGTCTTCATTGTCTTCAAAGAACTTGGTATGGGCCCTGATAGCAGACTTTCTTATATCCCTGTCATTGTCAGACATAAATATAGACATATCAGATAGGTTTCTCTTTTTACCTTCAAAATCTATTGAAGCAGATGCAAGTAATTGAGTGTACTCTGACATCAACTTGTTCTCTTCCTGTAAGAGTCCAATTATATCCTTAGAAAAAGACTTAACACTACATCTTATAAGGTCTATATACTGCCTTCCATACTTGGTCTCTAGTTGGTCAACATAGGAAGAATCCAGTATATTTTTGTATAGGTCCATATCTAAATCAGAAAACATTGGACCTAACTCATCCCAGTAGTCATTTTCTGCAGAATAAAAATCATCTGTTGTATCTATGCTAAACTTTATTTGGGCAAGTGTCTTCATAGTTTCCAACCTGTTTCTCATATTATTAATTTTATTTAACAAGTCTAGATACTTATCAAACGACTCAGCCCTATCCATTTTTGACAGGATATCCCTATAAATCTCTTTATATTCATTATAATTTATTCTTTCATACTTTATTTGATTAAAATCCATTATATTCCTCACTTTCATCTATATTTAAATTATATATCATAGATATACAAAAATCAATTTTTACTAAACTACTTGAATTTACTTATAAAATACTGTACAATATTGTTGTCATGATATATATGTATATATTGTCTATATACAATAACTGGAGGTTAAAATGAAAAACAAAAAAAATTCTCTTGCCTACAGACTTTTTCACCGTTACTTTATAGTAGCAATGAACGGCATGGCCTTAGGATTATTTTCAACCCTAATCATAGGACTGATTATAAATCAAATCGGTCAGGCTATACCGGGGTCATTGGGTAGCTTTTTGGTATCAATATCACCAGTCGCTATGGCTCTTACTGGGCCAGTAATCGGTATAGGTATTGCTACATCACTTGAATCTCCAAAGCTAGTTACACTTTCATCAGGTGTCGTTGGTTTTATAGGTGCTTTTGGGGCCGTATTTGCAAATGGAAAAATAATAAACTCATTTGGCCAACTAATTATCAAGGGATCTGGAGACCCCCTTGGCGCATTTATAGCTGTAGTTATAGCAGCAGAAGTTGGAAGACTAGTATCAGGCAAAACTAAAATAGATATAATAGTAACGCCACTCGTAACAATAATAACAGGTTCGTTAATTGCTGTCCTATTAGGACCTCGCCTACTTTATGCTATGAAATCAATCGGTAGCTTTATACAGATGGCGACGAATCTTGCACCTTTCACTATGGGGCTTGTAATCTCAGTAGTGATGGGCATGCTACTGACACTACCTATAAGTTCAGCAGCAATTTCTATTATACTTGGTCTATCAGGAATATCAGCGGGTGCTTCTGCAGTAGGTTGTTGCTCACAGATGATAGGCTTTGCAGTTATCACCTACCATGTGAATGGTCTGAATGGCGCCTTAGCTAATGGTCTTGGAACATCAATGTTACAAGTTCCTAATATACTCAAAAAACCTGTAATATGGATACCACCTATAGTCTCTAGTGCTATATTGGGACCCATATCATCGGTAGTACTTAAAATGACAAATAACCCTGCAGGTGCTGGTATGGGCACAGCTGGACTGGTAGGTCCTCTGATGGCATGGCAGTCTATGGCACCTAATGTATCTGGTGCTATTTTACCAATGGAGATACTTGCTATGCATTTCGTGCTACCTGCAATTATTTCACTAGCAGTATTTAAATTCATGGTATCAAAGAAAATAGTCTCACCAGAAGACTATAAATTAAGCCTATAGAATCATAAATTCATAGTTACTTGGTAGGGGTTTGCTCCTATTTTTTGCAAATGTTTGAGGTATAACCTCGAACTAATTCCAACAAACAGAGGTCGGGCATCAATAGTATGCTCGACCTCTAGTTTATTGTTTGTATTATATATTCTTATTGATTGCTATTAGTAAATCGGTGGCAGGGCCTTCTTGTCAACCTTACCTATTGGAGTTACGGGCATTGACTCTAATGATAGTATATGCCTAGGAATCATATGAGGTGGTAGGTTCTGTTTTAGAAAATCAAGAACCCTTGATCCATCAAAAGATTTGTCATAGGCAACAATATATGCATCTAGGTATTTGTCACCGTTTTGGTCTTCTTTGGCAACAACAACGGCATTTTTTACTTCAGCTAGCATATTGATCATATTTTCTATTTCAAACAACTCTATTCTTATACCATTTATCTTTATCTGTGAGTCCATCCTACCCAGTACAGCTATATTGCCAGATTCATCAATTATCTTTGCAAGGTCTCCTGTCCTATACATCAGCCTAGTATCATCATCATGGGCAAATGGGTTACATACAAAAGACCCTTCGTTCAGCTCTGGCCTATTAGAATATCCTTCAGATATCTGGATACCTGATAGACATAATTCTCCGGGCATACCTACAGCACATAGGTTGCTATTCTTGTCTAAGATATAGGCCTCTGTATTGTATATAGGTCTACCTACAGGCACTAGCTCATAGTACTTGTCAACATAGAACTGACTACATAATACTGTAAATTCAGCTGGTCCGTACTCGTTGTATATCTTGTAGTTCCTATTTGTATATCCCTTAAATTTGTCACCACCAACCTGTAGGACCTTCAAGCCATCACATGGACAGTTATTTACGAATAACTTGCCGAGTATAGCAGGGAGTGCCAGTATAGTAACACCCTTTTTCTTACAGTAGTCTTCTACTGTATATTCATTTTTTCTAGACTCTTCCGGCAAGACATCAACTGATGCACCAATCAAAAGATATGGGAATATCTGTTTAACTATAGCGTCAAAGCTAAAACTAAGGTATATACCACAGACGTCATTTTCATTAGCCCCTATATAGTCTATTGCAAAGTGGCACATATTCATCAGACTCTCCTGCCTGATACTTATGCACTTTGGTCTTCCTGTGGTTCCAGACGTAGATATCCTATATGCTATATCCTTTGGTCCTGATTTTTGACTTATCTCATATTGCTTTTCAATCCTATCCCAATGGTCTAGGTTAAGGTACTTGTACTTGGAATGTTTCTCCTTGACCCTAGGGCCCAACTCCCTACAAGTAAGGACTAGGTCAACCTCGCCATCTTCAAGTAGGTAGCCCACTCTTTCATCAGGATTGGTCCTGTCTATAGGGAAAAATATGGCTCCAGATTTTAGTATGGATATAGCAGCTAGTACAACATTCTTTGTCCTTACTTGTAATACAGCAACCGTAGAGCCAACTCCTATACCTATATGATTGAAATATCCTGCCACCTTGTCAGTGAGCTCGTCTACTTCTTTATAAGTCATAGATGAAAACTCGTCTGATACTGCAATTTTATCAGGAGTTCTCCTTACCTGGTCTCTGAATAGGTCTATATAACTTAAGTTTCTATCAAATGAAAATTTATTGTCCCTTTGAGAACCTATATATATATCCTTGTGGACATCCTTTATATTCTTTATGTCCCTCAACCTAATTTTTGGCTTGGCTATTATTTGATTTATAATGTGCTTAAATAGGTATATTATACTCCTAGCAGTCACCTTGTCATAATAAGATGGCTTGTACATAAGCTTTATAGACATTCCCTTTGTAAGACTGACCTTCATATATAAATCAAGGTCTTTCTCTTTTATCGTGCTTGAACACCTATCTGCAAACACATCAAAATAAAAGGCAGTATTTATCAATTTATCATTTAAACTATTTAGGTGGCCTTCTGAAGATATCATATAGTAGTAGTATTCCATGGAATCACTTGTCTGTCTCATAATATCTCTTGCAAGGTCTGTAAACCTCATGTCCCTACTAGATGGATTGACTCTTATAGGAAGGTGTATCTTATTTTTGGCAAACACGATGTCATCTTCACATGAAAATCTTTGAAGAACTATGGCAAATACAGTATCTAAAACAGAGTCTAGACTCAGCTTATTAGAATCACAAAAACTCAAAAGGCTCGAATAAGTAGCCTTCTTTATCTCTTTTTGTATCATACTAAATTTGCCCGTATCATCCTTGAAATAGTCATTAGGGAACCTAGCCATACTAGTATAGTCCCTTAACAGATTATTCCAATATGTTTTAGCCTTTTCATAATGTTTGTTATCTGGCAAAACTACACCTCCTCTACTTAGTTTTTGTTTAGATCAATAAATTCTGCTATCTTGTTGACAGACCTAGCTTGCTGTTTTTCAGGACTAATAATAGCTTCTTCATCTCCTGATACCAACTCTATATCGGCAAAATTTGTGCTATTTCCACCCTCTATAGCATAGTATTTAGACTTGCTCGGTAGGTTTTTCTTGGCTTCCTTAATTCTAGTAAAATCAAGAAGTCCGTCATTTGTACCCCATATAGACAATACCGGCATATTTACTAGGTTCAAGTCGTCACCCTCAGGTACTGCACCCATAAACACAAAGCCTTTAATATTCTTATTTTTTAAGGCATCCTTGTAGGCTATACTGGCCCCACTTGCGTGTGCTAGTATAAACCATTTCTTAATATCTGGCTTGGACTCCATAAGGTCCTTACCCTTTCCAAAAGACAGGTCTGGTTGGTTGAGTCTAAGCTTTAGTATGCTTACTTTATAGCCCTTTTGAGCCAACAATCTAGCCATATTAGCATAGGATACAGGCTCCACTTTTTCACTAGGATATATAACTATTCCTGTGTCTTTTACAGCATTTTGCGGAACAAAGTCAATACTTCCATTGTTCTGCTTTACAACGCTTATTCCCGGTGTTTGAATCATGGCCTGCATAGCCCTATCATTTACCTTAAAGGTCTTTTGCAACCAAAATAGATAGCTGACACACACTATAATAAAGGCTATAAATACCCCCTTTAAGATGTTTTTTTGTAGCTTTCTTTTTTGGATGTTTCTAACCCTAATTTTTTCTTTTTCTAATTCTTCATGTATCGTAAGTGATTTCTCTAGCTCTCTTGTTATACTCAAACTGTCAAAAATATCCTTGTTAGACTTGCTTGATTTTTTCTTTGCTCTTATTTTTGAATCCTTAAATTCTTTCAAACCACGTCCCCCCTAACATATATACTATTATACAATATTATCCTAGTATATTATACAAAGAAAGGGTTACTTTTGGCTTAAAAGCTACTAGCAACCCCCTTATTTATTTACATTATTGTCATATTTAGAATTCTGCGTTCTTTGGAGTTCTTGGGAACGGTATTACGTCTCTTATATTTGACATACCTGTTAGGTACATGATTATTCTCTCAAATCCTAGACCAAAGCCTGAGTGTGTAGCTGTACCGAACTTTCTAAGTTCTAGATACCACCAGTACTCTTCCTCATTTAGTCCCATTTCTCTTATCTTGTCCATAAGTACGTCATATCTTTCTTCTCTCTGTGATCCGCCTATGATTTCTCCTACACCTGGAACAAGTAAGTCCATGGCTCTTACAGTCTTGCCATCATCGTTCATTCTCATATAGAATGCCTTAATGTCCTTAGGATAGTCTGTTACGAACACTGGAGCATTGTATACTTCCTCTGTGATATATCTCTCATGTTCTGTCTGTAGGTCACAACCCCATTCAACTGGGTATTCAAACTTGTGGCCTGACTTTAGTAGTATATCAACTGCTTCTGTGTAAGTTATTCTTACAAAGTCTGAAGATACTATCTTGTCTAGTCTTTCAAACAATCCCTTGTCTATAAAGCTATTGAAGAATGCCATTTCTTCTGGGCAGTTTTCAAGAACATAGTTGATTACGAACTTGATCATGTCCTCTGCAAGTTCCATAAGGTCTTCTAGGTCTGCAAATACTATTTCAGGTTCTACCATCCAGAATTCAGATGCGTGACGGCCTGTGTATGAGTTTTCAGCCCTGAAAGTTGGTCCAAATGTGTATATATTTCTAAATGCCAATGCCATTATTTCTCCATTTAGCTGACCAGATACTGTTAGGTTGGTTGGCTTGCCGAAGAAGTCCTGGCTGTAATCTATCTTACCATCTTCTGTAAGTGGTGGGTTTGCCATGTCTAGTGTTGTAACCTGGAACATTTCTCCAGCACCCTCTGTGTCAGAACCAGTTATAAGTGGTGTATGAGCATATACAAAGTTTCTTTCATTGAAGAACTTGTGCAGGGCAAATGCAACTACTGATCTAACCCTAAATACTGCTGAGAATGTATTAGACCTAGGTCTTAGGTGGGCTATTGTTCTAAGGTACTCAAATGTATGCTTTTTCTTCTGTAGTGGGTATGAAGAATCTGAGTCTCCCTCAACAATAAGCTTAGTAGCATGAATTTCTATAGGGTTCTTGGCATTGTCAACCTTGACAAGTTCACCTTCAACTAAGATGGCTGAAGATATAGCTAGCTTAGATATTTCCTTAAAGTTATCTAGCTTGTTTTCATCAACTACTATCTGTATATTTTTGAAGAATGATCCATCGTTTAATTCAATAAATCCAAAACTCTTAGATATTCTAGCAGTCCTAATCCATCCTGCTACACATACCTTCTTACCTACATATTCTTCACTCTTTCTATAAAGTGACTTTACTTCCAAAAAATCTTTCTGCATAAGTGCCTCCTCATTAATTGTTTTCATAATTCCATTTATCAAGATTAATTTGTAATCCCTATTTGTTCTGACTCAAATACACTTGAAATCAGTCAAATAAAAAACACACCATCCCTCAAAGGGACGATGTGTGTATAATCGCGGTACCACCCTAATTACTAGCTATGCTAGTCACTTAGTAGGTCTATATCGGAACCTATCCGCCTGAGCCTACTCGCTAACTTTTGGTCAGGGACTCAGAGATGTTCTTCACAAAAAGTATTATACTGGACTTACACCACCACCAGCTCGCTAGATAAGGAACTCCTTGCTACTCTTCTCTTCACAGTCATATATAATTTTAACTCAATATGTTGAGTATACCAATTTGATGACTATTTGTCAATATTAAAATTATGTTTTATATTTATAGCT
>NZ_ADJN01000071.1:0-837 GCF_000178095.1 Peptostreptococcus anaerobius 653-L
TTTGTATGAGCCTGTGATTTCTTCTTTTTCGTTCCTTTTCATTTGCCAGTTTTTCTAATTTTTTGCCTTGATTTTGTAATTGTTTCAGCTTTACATCGCACTTTTCTCTTTCTTCCTGAAGTTCAGAAATTTGTTCCTGTACTTCCTGTAATGTTTTTTCTTTCTTCATTTTTAATTCCTCCGTTTTGGTATCTGCTTGTTTCCATAAAGAAAGGTTAAGCACCTTTTTTGACACTTAACCTTTCCAAGTTTTTAGATTTTATCTTCTAAAATCTTTCTCAGTTTTTCTAAAATCCTATCCCTCCTCCCACTGATTGCTTGATGTGTAACTTTCTCTCTTCTGCTGATTGACCTTAGACTTTCTTCTTTGTAGAAGATGGCTTCCATTAGTTCTCGTTCTTCTTTTGTAAGAGTATTTAATGCTTTATGAAGTTCTTCAATTCGCATTTTTACTTCTACAATTTTTTCTAAGTCTATCTTTTCATCTATGATGTTATCTACAAAGTGTCCATCATGATCCAGTGCCGAAAATGGTATTACATTATGCTTCCAATCTTTTCTTTGGAGATACTTTTCATGCTCTGTTATCTTCCAATAGGCTTTGTAGACTTCTTCACTTACAGGTACGGCTTTGCCTTTTACATAAAGGTAATATTCTTTCTTTGCCACTTAGTCATCCTCCTTTTTAAGTTCTCTGTTTTGGTTTTGAGAATAAAAAAGGAGGACTTCTACACTTTGGCGTAAAAAGTCCTCTCGGCTTAAAAACTAATGTTTTATATAATTTTCTATTTGGTCGTTTCTGGTAAAGTATTATTGCTATGTGTAAGCAATTCCAAG
>NZ_ADJN01000070.1:0-19418 GCF_000178095.1 Peptostreptococcus anaerobius 653-L
CCTGTAAGTAAATTACAGGTATTTTAATTCGATTACTGGTTAACTCTTGATAAGTATTCACTTGTTCTAGTGTCTATCTTTACCTTATCTCCAACGTTAATAAATAATGGTACCTGTATTACTGCACCTGTTTCAACAGTTGCTGCCTTAGTAACATTACTTGCTGTATCTCCCTTGATACCTGGCTCTGTGTCAACTATTTCTAGCTCAACAAAGTTTGGACCTTCTACCTGGAATGGTGATCCCTGATAGAATCTTATAGTTGCTACTTCATTTTCCTTTAAGAACTTAATCGCATCTTCAACCTGCTCATAGTTAAGAGGTATCTGATCATATGTTTCTTCATCCATGAAGTAATATAATTCTCCATCATTGTATAGATACTGCATCTGCTTTGTTTCTATGTTTGCTTTAGGGAATTTATCACTAGGGTTGAAGGCTTCTTCTCTTATTGCACCTGTTATCAAATTCTTGTACTTAGTTCTAACAAAGGCTGCTCCCTTTCCTGGCTTAACGTGCTGGAAATCTACAACTAAGCAAGGCTGTCCGTCCTTTTCGAAAGTTACGCCCTTTCTAAAATCACTTGCTGTTACCATCTCTTACCCTCCAAAATTAATTATAAATGTTTATCCAATTAATTATACCATGTAAGTGTTGGATTGTCTAGGATTTGAGGGATTATTAATAAGGTATTCGTCTATTAAAGTTATATCTTTTATCTGAAAGATATAACTTTAAACCCATTCCATCTTTTTTGAATAAATAACTAGATTATTGTATGAATCTACTTTATAATATCGGTTCAAATCAACATATTAGCCATAGAATCTCAATTTAAAGAAAATTTCTATAAACTAGTAACTAATTTTCAAATTTACCTAGCAATTATACACAGCCTATCCTTCTGTCTTGTTATTTTGAATAATTATATATGATTTCTGACTACTGTCATACACCAATGAATCAAAACTCAAAAAGTCAGTCTTGTAGCCTATCCCTGCTCTTAACATATTAGGATTTATGTACTTATAAGCCTTACAAGCATTTTTTATCCTTGTATAGTCTTCCTCATTATTTACGCTATATACATTTAATATATTTTTACTGGCATCTACATACTTTACCAAAAATGGTTTAAGATAAAACCTCAAATCTCCTATCTTATCTTCTTTCCAAAGTTCATATAGGGTCTGCCCATTTGCTCTATGCATAAAATGATCATCGTATTTATATGAGTGAGTTATATGTGTAACGCTTTTGTATTTCTTTTCCATCTCCAAGGCAAATTTTCTTTCAAGTTTGAAGTCAGTTCTCCAATCGCCTCTTTCCTTGTATATAAAAATATATTTTTTTTGGTATTCCCAGATGACGACATGATTCCATAAATTCTCTATTTCTATATTCCGCCTTCTGTCTCTGAGTCATGTTTTTAAACTCATTCTTTTTAAATATCTTGTGACCAGTTCCAGATGACACTAGGGCTACAAAAATATGGTCTGCCCCTCTAGATCTTATCGCATACCTTATTGCACTTCCTGCCCATAGGACTTCGTCATCTTGATGTTGAGGATAAAAAATAACATAGTCCTTATAAGGCATATTATTGTCGTTAGTAGCAGTTGGATCAGGTTTCATATTTATATTGTCTACGGTCATTCCCTTGGGTGGTCTTTTTATAATCACAGGCTTCAGCCTACTCGGAGCCTTGCCTATATCACCAAGTGTATAATATGGCTCCTTTTTATTTTTGGCATCTATCCTTTCCTTTTTTGTGTTAGCCTTAAATGTCGTTTCATTTATATCCCTGGCATCCTTTTTTTCGTTAATAACTATTCCATCGTCAATAGATTTATCTGAGAGGGCATGTTCTATTTCATCATATGGCTTATCTCTATCTATTGAACCATCAAAACAATCAAATTTTATCAAGAAAATCTGGCAAAAAAATATCAATGCAGAAAACACAAGTATCTTCTTCTTAATGTAATTATTTTTTTTCATCTTTACATCCTCATTCGTTAAATATAAAAATCCTCAATCTAAATTTAACATCAAAACCTGTTTTTTAGCTTTAATTTTTCATTTTATAATATGTGTTGAAAAAAATTCTAAATCAATATATAGAATTGTATTTTTATTAAATTTTTTATGAATATATATAATATTTTAGTAGACAAAATTAATTTTAAATGATAATATATATTTGAAAATAATTTTTATTTCTATAAGGGTGGGGATTTATTATGAAAAAAAGTAACTTAATACTAGCGGTGGTTCTATCTTGAAAAAGAATCAAATAGAAAATGGTGTAAGTTTGATGCTAATGGGTATTTGTGGAAAAGAGCAGACAGAAAGGAATAAACGTAAGTATTTATTTTGCATAAGGAGATTACAATGATTAATTTAATTAAAAAAATTGATAGTATTTTAAAGAAAAATAATATAGGAAAATCACTTCTCTTGCTAATACTATTCTTTGTTTCAATATATTTTTGCATAAGATATATAAGCGCAACTTCTTTTTTATATTTAGTACTTCTGGTAGTTATTCTCCTATTAAGTTCTATCATCATACTATTCACACCAAAACTAGTGAAATATACAATGCTTATCGTATATAATTTGTATGTGATAGCATTTATAGTAAACTTTATTATAACAGGAAAGTATTTTAATAATAGTCTATTCAGCTTGTACAGCTTGAGAAATAATAATACAACTAATATTATTTTCACTATTTTTCTGATACTTTTATTACTTTTGTGGCCTGCCATAATATACGAATTTAAAATTAAATTCATACAATATAAACAGGACTAAATTATAAATAGGCTCATCCGTCAAGTATGTCAAAAGAAGCTGACTCATAATTCTTAGAAAATACAAAAAATGCTAAATTCAACAAAGTAAAACATTGAAATTTAGCATTTTTAATTTTTGTAAAAACTTACTTTTGGGTCATCCCCATTACCCTTATTTTTTATATTTTTTCTTTACCTCTAAAGCTAAAAACCAAAATACTCACAATAATTACCAATCCACCCACTATAGTAGATATATCTGGCACTTCACCCATCATAAGAGCCGCCAAAATGCTGGCAACAAAGGGTGTCGTAAAACTGTAATTAGCAACCTCACTAGTATAGGTGGCATATGACATTGCCAAGCTCCATAAAAAATATGCTATTCCACTACAGACAGCCCCCAAGACAAGTAGAGTGATTATCTCTTTAGGCTGGGCTATTGAAAGCTCTCTAAATCCTCTCACTGAGAATGGACTAAGTATAAGCGCCGATGCAACCATGGAATAAGTAACTATCTCTATAGCCTTATAACCCTGTGATGCAAATCTCCTATTTAGAAGGTTGTAGATACAGAATAAAACTGCTGCACAAAATACCCACAACATTCCAAAGTTAAATGATAATATACCATTCCAAAGCATCATAATAAGTACCCCACCAAAGGCTGCAGCCATTGAAATCCAACCGACAATATTAATCCTCTCTCTATATATGTGGTGGGCGCCAATGGCTGTCATAACTGGCGTAAGTGCTATTATAATGCTACCTGTAGCTGATGTCACAGTCTGCATACCCAAATTGAAGAAAAATAAATATATACCAAATCCACAAGCACCAGACAATAAGAACCATACTAAATCTTCCTTCTTAGGTGGTCTTATTCCAGTAGCTTTACCAATTATAAGGAGTACGCATGATGCTATCGTAACCCTTAAAAATGCTAATGAAAACGGGTTATAGTGTTTCATTGCTATCTTACTAGCAGGAAAGGCAAGAGCCCAAAATAATATGGTTGTCATCGCAAGTATGTGCATCTTTTTCTTATTAGTCATATTACCTCCAAACTAATCAAATATAGATGATATAGACAAAATAGGGTCTACAATTTATAGTAGCATTCTGTCTATATCATAATTTTTATCTTTATTATTCTACTCCCTAGAAGAATGACAACTGGTTCTTGTCACTCATTCCATCTAAACTTCCATGTTCAGAAAGCTTTTCAACTACAGTCTTAGATACCTTGGTCCTCTTTATCAGGTCTTCCTTGGATAGAAATGCCCCCTTTTCTCTTTCCCTAGCTATACTAAGTGCTGCATTTTCTCCCATTCCCTGTAAAGCTACCATAGGCGGAAGTATTTTTTTATCTCCATCTAACTGAAAATCTGTAGGATGAGACCTGTATATGTCAACTTTTTCCATCTCAATTCCCCTACAAAGCATTTCTACTACAACCTCTAAGATTGTATACTGGTTGTTTTCTTTTGCTGTAGATGAATTTCCTAGTTCTCTGATTCTTTCCATCTTAGCCCTGACTGCATCAAGTCCTCTTGTGACTAGGTCAACGTCAAAATCTTCTACCTTGGTTGTAAAATAAGTCGCATAGAAGGCTTCTGGGTAGTTGACCTTACAGTAGGCTATCCTAAATGAAGTCATTACATAGGCAACTGCATGGGCCTTAGGGAACATGTATTTTATCTTTTGGCAAGACCCTATATACCAGTCTGGTACATTATTGGCCTTCATTTCCTCTATAAATTCTGGTTTTAGACCCCTACCCTTTCTAACATTCTCCATTATTGTAAAGGCAAGCTTGGGTCTTAATCCCTTGAATATCAAGTAGTTCATAATATCGTCTCTTGTTGAAATAACGTCTTTTATACCTATTACGTTGGCCCTGACTAGGTCCTGGGCATTGTTTACCCAAACATCTGTACCATGTGATAGACCTGATATTCTAACAAGGGCAGCAAAGGTTGTAGGCTTGGTATCTATTAGCATCTGCCTAGTAAACTTGGTTCCAAACTCAGGTATAGCAAGGGATCCAACCGGCGTCCCTATATCTTCTTCTGTAACTCCTAGGGCCTTGGTAGATGTAAAAAGTGACATGGTCTCAGGATCATCAAGAGGTATGTCAGTTATCTTGATACCGGTCATATCTTCAAGCATCCTGATGATGGTCGGACCGTCGTGTCCTAGTATGTCTAGTTTAAGGATTCTACCACTTATGGAGTGGTAGTCAAAGTGGGTAGTCTTTACGCCACATTCCTTGTCGTTGGCTGGATATTGGACAGGTGTAAAATCATGTATATCCTTGTAGTCTGGAACTACCATTACACCACCTGGATGCTGGCCAGATGTCCTCTTGACACCCGTACATCCCTTGGATAACCAGTCCATTTCAGCTGCAGTCATATCCAAAAACTGCTCTTCAGAATACTTCTTGACATAACCATAGGCTGTCTTATCCTTTACCGTACCTATTGTACCTGCCCTAAAAGTGTAGCCTTCTCCAAATAGTTCTTCTGTATACTTATGGATTGTAGGCTGGTAGGTTCCCGAAAAGTTTAGGTCTATGTCTGGCTCCTTGTCACCCTCGAATCCTAGGAATACTTCAAAAGGTATATCATGGCCATCCTTTATCATCTGAGTACCACAATCCGGACACTTTTTAGGAGGAAGGTCAACACCTGAACCCCACTCGCCGATTGCAAAGAACTCACTATGCTTGCAGTCTGGATTAGGACACACATAGTGGGCTGGTAGGGGATTAACCTCTGTTATATCACTCATTGTCGCAGCAAATGAAGATCCTACCGATCCACGAGACCCAACTAAATAACCATCTGATAGGGACTTGGCAACTAGTTTGTTGGCTATGATATACATGACCGCATAACCATTACCAATTATGGAATTTAGCTCTCTTTCAAGTCTCTTAACAACTATGTCTGGAAGTGGCTCTCCGTATATCCTTCTAGCTTTTTCATAGCACATAGACCTTAGTTCCTTGTCTGATCCTTCAATCCTAGGTGGATAGGTTTCATCTGGTATAGGCTTTATATCTTCAAATATGTCTGCTATCAAATTTGAGTTAGTCACTACAACCTCATAGGCCTTGTCTTTGCCAAGATAAGAAAACTCCTCCAACATCTCATCAGTTGTTCTAAAGTACAATCTTTCTGATTTTGACTTTCTACCATATCCCTGAGAATACTTGATAATGGTCCTATAAATGGCGTCCTTGGCATCCAACATATGGACATCCCCAGTTGCTACAACAGGTTTGTCGTACTGTTCGCCAAGCTTTACAAGTTTTTTATTTATTTCTTTTAATTCTTCTACAGACTTTAACTCACCACTTTCAACAAGATACATATTGTTTTCTAGTGGCATTATCTCTATAAAGTCATATAATTCCAAAATCTTCTCTATCTCTTTTTCAGACTTGTGTCTTACAACAGCATTATATAGTTCTCCACTTGAGCAGGCAGAACCAACTATCAGACCCTCTCTTTTTTCTAGGAGTAGGCTCTTAAGTATCCTCGGATTTCCATAGAGGTGTTCGATATGGGAATCTGTAATCAACTGGTATAGGTGCTTTAAGCCAGTCTGATTTTGTGCATAAATAGTGGCATGGCTAGGCCTTAGCTTTTCATAATCTACCTTTCCATAGACCCTATTTACATCTGACAGTTTATTTATTCCCTTTTTCTTGAATATCTCGAGGTATTTAATAAATACCTCCGCAGTAGCCTGGGCATCATTTACAGCCCTATGGTGACCAGCTAGGACAACTCCCATCTCCTTACACACCTTATCTAGGGAAAATCTTTTTAAGTTGGTATTTATTATCCTAGCAAGTGTAAGTGTATCTACCTTCTCAAAGTTGTATTCAAGACCCAACTGCTGACACTTTTGGTATATAAAACCAGTGTCAAAGTCTGCATTGTGGGCAACCAAGACAGAATCCTTGGCAAACTCTAAAAATTCAGGCAGGGCTTCTTCAAGGCTAGGAGCATCCTTAACCATCTCATTGGTAATCCTAGTCAACTCCTGAATCTGATAGGATATATCCATCTTTGGGTTTACAAAGGTTGAAAAGCTATCCACTATTTCACAATTTTGTACCTTGACTGCACCTATCTCCGTAAGATTATCGCTATGTGGTGATAGACCTGTGGTTTCTATATCGAATACCACGAAAGTCTGGTCAAGGTCTCGGTCATTGGCATTTACGATTGTGTCTGTATCATCATCCACTAGGTATGCCTCTACCCCGTATATTATCTTGATTCCGTTTTTCTTACCAGCATTCATGGCATCAGGAAAGGCCTGGACTACACCATGGTCTGTAATGGCTATTGCCTTATGTCCCCATGATGCCGCCCTAGAAACCAATTCACCAACTGGAACCATACCATCCATGGATGACATCTGTGTATGGGCATGGAGTTCAACCCTCTTGACCTCTGCTGTATCCTCTACTCTAGGTTCCTGAGCCTTTTCTATGGCTGTTACATTGAGCTCCAAATCAAAGGTCTTGTAGTTGTTTATAAGGTCTCCTTGAACCTTGATATAGGTACCTTTTTGGGTAGCTTTGATGACATCATCCTTGTTCATATCATCTAGAAATACTTTACACATCAGGGCTCCATTCCCATCAGATACATTCATCATATAGAGTGTCTTACCGTTTCTTAGCTCTTGGTCTTCTGCCTCGATCACCCTTCCCTTGATAGCGACAGTCCTTAGGCCCTCTTCTATTTCTGATGTAAGGTATAGATTAGCTATTATAGGTCTTCCGTAGATCTGGTCTGGATTGGTTTTTTCTTCAAAATTTATCTTATAGGTCTCTTCTTTTTCATCCTTATCTTGAGATTGACTAGGACTAAAATCCATCCTAGATATAATCTTGTCCGTCTTAGCATCAATTTTTTCTAGTATAGACTCATAGTCATTTTTTTCGTTTTCATTCTTCTTGGCTAACTCAATCTCAACCCTTATATCGATTCCTGTCTGCTCTCTTATCAAACATCTTATCCTGTCAGCCAGGTTTTTGTCCTTGAATGACTCATATATAAATTCATCAGGAGCCTTGATCTTGAGCCTGTCATCTATATATATGTGTTCTATATCCTTGCCATATATGTAGACGAAGGGGGAAGCCTTTCTGACCTCGTCAAATATATTGGGCCAAAGCTTCTTGATCATGTCCTTATTGCCTTTTTTATTTAATCCAATGTACTTAAAAGAAAACTCAACAGAACTTATATATTGTTTTTTGAGTAGTTTTTCAAGTCCACTTCTCACCTTGTCTATCCTCTTTACCGGCAAGACCTCTTTTGAAAGGAGGATAAACTTGGTTATTTTAGTATCCTTGTTGTATATGCAGTTTTCAATTTCAACCTCATCTAATCCGACTAATAACTTCTCATTGGCAAAGCCTATATTTCTTAAAAAATCAACTAATCTCTCCATTTTCTCCTCCTTGAATAAATATTTTGCATACTTGGAATATAATTATTCTAGCCTAAACTCCTAAAAGTCTAATTCTATACCCCTACCCGCATCTGGTGTGTTTATAAGGACTATGTCCTTGATCAAGTCAGGGTTATCCTTTTTAAACCTGTCTATCACTTCAAACTTATCCCAACAGTGCATAGGAACTAGGTACTTGTTATTAGTCTTTTGAAGATAGTACTTTATTCCCCAATCATATCTTTCTCCCTGTCTAGGGTCGAGTACAACCATGGCTAGGTCTATATCTTCCCCTTCTAGCTTTGACATTTCCTTTTTAAACCTGTCAGTCATTATCTCATACTCTTCCTCTGTCTCATAGCCATGCCATGTCCACCAGTTCAGGTCTCCTGAGTGGTAGATTCTCTTTCCTTCAACCTCTATCAAAAAAGCCAATCCAAGGTCTGTGCTCTCATAGGTCTTAATCCTTAAATCTCCTATTTGATATTCCTTATTTGGTCCAAGAAAATCAGCCAAGGCTGCATCTGATTCTAGCTTTGGCACTATATCATCAGACAGGATAAAGCTCACGTTTTTCCTATCCCTGTACAAATCAAATACCTTATCCCTATAATGGTCAGGATGGGAATGTGTAGATAGAACATAAAGATGCTTATCTGGGTCCATCTCTGGTATATCTCCCTTAAAATAATCAAATAGCAGGTACGACTTGTCCATTTCCAACAAGAAACTGCTATGGTGTATATAATATATTTTCATATTTATCCTCCTTAGGCATATAGCTATATTATACCCCAAAATGTATAAACCTGTTAAGTAATCTATCAAAAAGACTTTTATTTATATATGTATTACTTTAAATCTACCAGCCTATCTTGTATAATTAATATATAGACCATTTTTAATGATTGTCTAGCTTTGATTATCCATAAGCTATTGGATAAATTAATAACTTAAAAGAGGTGACTGTATGGAACTATTAGTTTTAGAAAACACGGTAGGACTTAAGCTACCAGATGATATAGATATTATAGACACCAGCAATATGAAGCCATGTACTGGTTGTGCTGGTTGTTGGATAGTCAGCCCCGGCCAATGTGTCACAAAGGATAAGGCGCAAAATTATGCAAAAAACCTTATAAAATATAACACCATAACCATAATAAGCAGGTTGTCATATGGTGGCTTTTCCTACAAGATAAAACGTTTTCTAGATAGGTGTGTTGGCTATCTAGGAACCTATATGCATATAGTTGACAATGATGTCAGACATACTAAAAGGTACGACCATACCTTCAAGTTAAATGTTATATTCTACGGCCAGGCTAGTGAAGATGAAAAAGAGACTGCAAGATCCCTTGTCGATGCTGTCTGTAAAAACTACTATGTAAGTAATTCTGATGTAGAATTTGTAGCCAGCTTCAAGAATGCCTACACTCTTGTCACAGGCAAAAGAGTTGATGAAGACCTCTTAGCTTCTACTGACATAACTATACCAAAGCACCAATTGGAGGAAAAACCTAAAAATTCTATAGCCATAATAAATGCAAGTCCCAAAGGCAAAAGAGCTGCTTCAGAGTTTTACTCCAACAAGTTAATAGAAATATGCGAGAAAATATCCTGTCAAGAATTTAATATAGACAAGTTTTATTGGTCTAGTGCAAGACCTATAAACAGTGATGAGATCATGAAGTTTACAATGTATGACTCCATAATTCTATGCTTTGGTCTTTATGTAGATGGCATGCCTTCACATATAATAGAAAACCTTCAAAGAATAGACTACTACCTGTACGAATATATGAGAAACCACACTCTAGGTGAAATAGGTAAAAATATCAAAAATACTAGGCTATATGTTGTTTCAAATAGCGGCCTTCTACACGGTAACCAATCAAAGCACGCCATAGAGAGCCTTGAGTACTTCTCTAATAAGGTTGGTTTCAAATGGGGTCAAGGAATAGGAATAGGAGCAGGTCCCCTATACACAAACCCTCATATGGATATGTTTGCTATAGATGAGGCAAGACACGTATACGCAGCCCTTGTAGAATTCTGTAACAATATCCTATCCCCTGATGACAATAAGGAAATCAAAAACCTATACACTATGGGTCATATGGATGTTGCTGACTACATGAATCTTCTCAACTCAATTTGGGAAAAGGGCCTGAAAAAGCACCAAAAGATATAAGATCTATATAAAATGAATATAATAAGTATAAAAAATGGAGGTTAGATTCTCGCTTATATAAGCAGGCATCTTACCTCCATTTGACAAGAAATACATCTATAAATTATTGCTTAGGCCTGTATTTCTTTTACATATATTTACATATGTGTATTTATATTTTTCCAAGAATAGTTTTATCTATACTACTTAACAAAATCATTCTTCTTTAGTGACTCTATAGCCTTGTCAAGTTTCTCAGGTGAAACCATAACTATCGGTCCTGTACAACCCATACCACTTTCAGCATAGATGCCATCCTTCCAAAGGGCCTTTACAGCATCTTCTAGGTCTAGGATATCAACTCCAGCTATACCTTCAGTTACAACTTCCTTTGGTGGAGCTGCGACTTCTTCAGATTCAGTCTTTGGAGCCTTCTTAGACTTTAGATCAGCTAGTTCCTTGTCAAGACCGCACTTAAGTGCTTTCTTATATTCTTCTCTAGCCATAACATTTACCTGACCCTTTACTATGTCATAAGCATACCTTAGGGCATTGGCAACGACTGGGCTACCACTTGCACGAGATAGGATTAGGACACGTCTATCATAGTCTTCACCTATACCAGGTCCATAACCGAATCCCTGGGCCTCAAAGTCTCCACCTGTATTGAATGATGAGAATACCTTCATCAATAAGTTACCTGTTAGAGTATCAGTTACCATTACATCTGGAACACCTATTAATAGGTCGTTACCCCTCATTACAGATCCACCATCAGCTCTCATAGACTCAGCAAAGTCAAAATCATATCCCTGGTCTTTGATGCTTAATAGGACTTTTTCAACCTGTCTAGCACCATCTAGGTTTAATATACCTACACTTGGTCTTTCTATACCACAAGCCTTGGCTGTAGATATACCATATATTGCATTTCTTACCATAGCTTCTACCCTATCAGTAGCTGATGTACCTGTTGTAGTTGCTATAAACATTTCCTTAGCTCTTGCAGGAGTCACTACCCTACCTACTGTAGATACGCCTATTGGGAAATTGTAGTGCATAGTAACACAAGCATCTATTTCACCAGCGTCAAGTAGTTCTTCCATTTTTTTGTACATTTCGTCTTCAGTTTCTACTTCATAAGAAGTAAATCCTTCAGCCCCCTTACCTATAAGAACTATCTCAAACATACCCTTGTCTGCTAGTCTAGCTCCATTAATTAGGTTCTCAGGTCCATGTTCACTACCAAGAGTTGTAAGACCTACTCTTATTTTCTTTCCAAAATTACCACTTTCGATTGCATCAGCAACTTCTAGTAGTACGTCAGATATTATTTTATTAGACATATTTCTACCCCCTACTCTTCTATCATATTTAGGGCTATATTTCTCATAGATTCTGCAATTATCTTTCTTATTTCATCCTTAGAGATTGAAGAAGCTTCTTCTACCACTCCTGGGTTTCTTTCAGCAACAAATGATACACCATCGAATAGGTTTGTCATTCTTCCTAGGAATAGACTTCCCTTACCAACGATCATAGCTCTATTCTTGTCTCCACCTGTTAGGTCATCAATTAAAAAACCTATGTATGGTACTCCTGATGGTATATGCCCCTGAGTTGGAGCCCATCCTGGTAGACCATGACCAGCTATAAAGCTCTTTAATTCCTTCTTTTCTATTTCACCTCTAGTAGCAGCTAGGGCACCTATCATCTTATAGTTGGCTTCTGGTACATTACCTGCACCTGCTGGCTTAGTGATGTCTGGGTTCTGCATTTCTACTGAATATACGTCAACATCTGGTATCTTAAGTCCTAGTCTATCTAGTCCCTGAGTTATTAGGGCTGTCATAACTGCCTGAGGAGCTGAACCAGTACCAACTGTATGCTTACCAACAGAATCAGTTCTTATGATTGGGTGTACTCCATCATTTTCTGATATTAGTATTGCAAATCCACCTACAACGTCTTCTAGAATTGGAAGACCCTTCTTAACATGGTCTTTTGCATTCATTCCTAGTTTTGCAGATGCTCCACCAGCAACAACCATAACGTTCTTGTGGATACCAGACTTAACTAGAGCTGCTGCATTGATTAGGGCATGAGTTGGTCCAGCACAGAAACCTCTTGTGTCAGATCCACTAGCATGAGTCATACCAGCCATTTCAGCTATAGACTTGGCAAAGTTTCCTCCACCTCTCTGGTTCATATCACCACAAGCCTCTTCTGAACACTCGATTACATAGTCTATCTCGTCCTTGCTTATGCCTGAACTCCTAAGTAATTCAAGAGCTGATACAACACCTGATGCCTTAACAACTAGGTTTTCAAACATAGTGTGAGCATTTAAGTTTACATCTACATCATGGGCTCTCTTAACATAACCAACTAACTTGTCTTCGTGGTATAGACCCTGTGCAGTGTGTGATGCACATAATTCTTCTGCATCTGATATATCTGATCCCTTTAATAGACCAAAGAATGGCTCTAGTTCTGGGTAGTTTTCTTCTATAGTTGGTCTTACATTAGACACAAATTCTTCTGATAACTTAACTAGCTCAAATGCATCTGATATCTGCATTAATGCTATGAATTCATCCTGAGGTACTATCTGACCAAATTTACCTCTTCTCTCACCCTTGTGCTCTACTTCACACCAAGGAAGCTTTAAGTCTGCTAGGGCTTCTGGTCTTTCATTTCCAATATAAACCTGGTTTGGAAGATAGTTAACTACTTCTTCGTAGCTTCTTATCTTACTTCCAACTTCTTTTAAGAATTCTGAATCAGGATTTATTTCCTGTTCAACTGTACAAGTTGTACCGTTTTTGATTATCATGTCAGGAGTGTGTACTAAAACGTATCCTGCACCTCTAAATACTGGGTATGACATAATTTACCTCCATTAAATAATAAATTTATATTACTTACTAGCAAACTGATACACTGTATTTGCCACTACAATATACAATCGCCTTTTTATATAATCTAGCCATATAGGACTAGATGTTGATAGATATATGGAATTTATACAACACCAAATATATATTTTTCCAATATACAATATATACCAATATTGGTACACCAAAAAGGTGTACCAATATTTTAGTTACTATAGTGATATCTTTATAAAACTATAGTCTAGTTAGCTTGAATAACTATAGTCCAATTAGTCTTCAAAAACAGTCTGTCCATCAACTTCAACAGTCAATGCCTTTAGAGCCCTTTCAACTAACTTTCTTCTTAGTACCTTTTCTTCAGCAGCATCTAGTGCTGGGTTTCCAAGAGGGTGAGGTATAGCTATAGTTGGAACTATTCTGTTCGCACCAACTGTTAGGGAAATAGGAACAACTGTACACATGTGAACTACAGGTAGACCAGCTCTCTCTATTTCTTTTACCATCGTTGCACCGCAACGAGTACAAGTGCCTCACGTAGAAGTCATGATAACTGCATCCACACCATCAGCTATCATCTTCTGTGCATACTCAGCTGCAAATGCCTTTGCAGAAGCAACAGCAGTACCATTACCAACAGTTGTATAGAACTTGTCATGTAATGATCCTATAACGCCTTCTTTTTCTAAATCTCTTAATACGTCAACAGGAAGAACTCTGTCAGAGTCAGCATTAGCATATGATGGGTCATATCCACCGTGTGCTGTTTCCCATTTATCTTCTGTAAGATCTTCAACTCCTGCTATAGAATATTCACCATACTTTGTAGCATTTGAAGATTCTATTCTATCAGGGTTAGTCTTTGGAACTATACCACCTGATGTACAAAGAGCTATCTTACACTTAGATAGGTCCTTAACTGCTGGGTTTGGATCAACTCTATCGAAGTTTGGCATTGGATATTCTGTTACAAATTCTTCGCCGTTTATCTTCTTGATAAGCATATCAACTGCTCTCTTTGATCCTCTTTCCTCTGCAAAGAAGTTAACTCTTACACCCTTTTCGATATAGCCTTCTTCAGCTGGAGAACCAATTTCTTCACCCTTAGCTAGTTTAGCAGCAAGCTTAGCCATCTTTGGAAGAGCCTTTCTCATACCTGCAGCAGAGTTAGCTGTTTCAACTATGTATAATTCCTTCTTATACATATCAGCACCTGGGTTTTCTATGTACATACCTGTTAGGCATGGTATTTCTAAAGCATTCTTAACTACGCTAGTGATTGTACCACAAGCAACACCGTATCTACCAGCGTTGAATGCAGGGCCAGCTATAAATAACTGTGGGTCAAATCCTTTTACCATAGCCAATACTTCTTCGCTTGCTTCATCTATGTTTTCATTGAAGTAACCATCACCACAAACTACTGTACCAACTACTTCAAACTCTTCTCCTAGCTTTGCATTTAACTGCACACTCACTGGAGGAAGTTCTTCTAGTACTTTTGGTTCAACGTCTGCTTTTTCTTCTCCACCTATACCGGCAAAGAACTGGTTCACATAATGAACTACTCTAATCTTTGACATTATTATACCTCCTGGATTCTTATAAGTATTTACAGAATTCGTCTCTTATTTCAGCCATTTCTTCAGATATTTCATCACAGTCAAGTACCATTTCCATCATACCTACCTGTTCTTCGTAAACAGCTTCATCAAACTGTTCTTTCATTTCTTCTTCAACAACATGGAATACGCTTAGTCCTAATTCTACTCCTGCAAGAGGTCCAGCGAATGTAGGGTCACCTGCTGTTACTGTTTCAGCTGCAAGACCTGCAGCTTCGGCTTCTGCGGCACCTAGTAAAACCACAACATTTTCAGCTCCGAACTTGTCGGCAGCATCCTTTACTCTGTTCTGGTTTTCAAGGTCCATAGCCCCAGCAGCTGTTCAGACGAAGCATTCTGTAGATGAAAATACTACTTCAGCGCCGTCAACAGTTTTAACACATTCTTCGATAGCAGGACCAGGTATACCGTCTCTGTCACCGATTATTATAACTTTTTTATTATTTAAAGTTGTCATAACGATTATCTCCTTCTTTTATTTTTGTTTTGTCTTTGTCTTCTTATTTTTTGTCTTTTTGTATTTGTCTCTTGTACTAATATCTTTTGTATTTGTATTTGTCTTTGTCTTTGTCTTCTTATTTTTGTCTTTTTATTTGTCTTTACTGCTAATATCTTTTGTATTTGTTTTTAACTAATATCTTTGTATATTTCTTCTCTACTAATATCTTACTAATTTTGTCTTTTTACAAAAATAATTTTATCTTTGTACTTACTACTAATATCTCTATTTTTTCACAACTAATATACTTTTACTAATATCTAAAAATTAAGTCTTACTTAGAATGTCTTTGCTGTTAGGAATCCGAATCCTGTTTCATTTGTAGCACCAGTGATTGCCTGGATTTCTATTTCTATTGATCCATCTTCTCTTAGAGAATGTTCGTTACCACCAGCTATTATGTTTACAAATTCAACATGTCCTATAACTCTATCAAGCTTTGGAAGAACTACATACTGGTTAGCGTTACCACCTGTTACAACTGCGTCTGCCTTAGCATCTGCATCTGCTAGTGACTGAGATGCACCATCTCTACCAGCGTACTCATCTGTTACTATAACAGTCTTAACACCTACAGTTTCTATCTTCTTGCAGTTCATTATAAGGTCTGTATCTGGGTTACCAAATCCTTCCTGAGATACTATTACAGCATCTAGTCCTAGGTACTTACAAAGCTTAGATGTCCAGTTAGAAGATCTTTCCTTATCAGCTAGGTATACATTTTCGTTTGTTATAATAACACCTAAGAAGTTGATTGATTTTCCGTGCTGTGCATATAATTCTTCGATTACACCATTGTTTAAGTGTACATATGTTGGGTTCTTGTCACAAGCAGATACACAGTTTCCTGATACTATAGCTCCGTCCATTACTTCTGTTGGATATAATAATGTTGGAACTATCTGCTTAGCATCTACACCATATACATATGTATCATGTAGTAATCCCTGAGTCTGTAGCATGTATACATATCCTACCTTTGGTAGTTCTGGATACTGAGCTATCTGCTCTAATAGAGGCTTTGTTTCAAATGTCTGAACTTCTTCTGCTTGCATATCTCTTGCAAGCTCACCAAGATATCTAGCTGCCTTAAATCCTAAGAATCTAAGTGATTTTTCATGGTCATGCTGCTTTACACCTTCAGCTGGTTCAGCTATTAAAACTAGGTTTACAGTCTTTGAGAATGGAGTATATTCAGCTCCAAGACCAGTCATGTCTATTATACCTTCCTGGAAACCAACTACCTTACCAGTTGTTACAACAGCCATACCCTTTAATACATGAGTCCTACCTTCACCAACAGTATCAACTTTTGATAATACTCCTGGGAATATTCCGCCGTTACCTTCTACCTTTACTCTTGGTTCGATAACATCCTTTACAGGCGTGATTCTAACACTTTCGCCTGGTCTTGCGATATCTAGGTCAACTGAAGCGATATGCTCATCATCCCAAATTGTGTTTATCATTTCTTCCTTGTTTACAAATAAAACACCATTTTCTATCTTCGTAACATCTCCAAACTGGATGTCTTTTATGAAGATTTTGCCTATTTCAAGACGCATAGGTTACCTCCTATTAAAATTATATTTATTAAATTAACCAATTATACACTTGAATACTTTGGTATATCACATTTTAAATACTAAATATTGTATATTGTATTTCATGCATTCTATACTATATATTCAACATTATATAATTGATAAATTTCAACTTATTCAGCCTAGCCAGCCCCTAGCAGGACTGGTTAAACTGAACTTTAAATCGTATTTGCCTAAACGATTATATTAATAAAACTTCTTGATCATAGCTTCTATCTTAGCTATTTCTGCATCATCCTTAGTTATTTCATCTACCTTTTCTCCACCCTTATAGATAGTCATTGTTGGTAGTCCAAGAACCTTCTGCTTGATAGCAAGTCTTCTTGCCTTTGTTATATCCATTGAACAGAACTTAATCTTATCTCCATACTGTTCAGCTAACTTATGTACATCTGGCATTAAAGCCTTACATGGTTCACATCCCTGAGACCAGAAATCAACGAACACATAACCTTCACCTTCTAATACTTCAGAATCGAAATTGTCTTTAGTTAATTCTATCATCTTAATACCTCCTGATATGATTTTGACTAGAATACCTAGTCTTATATATAAGTGTGAATTCTTTGTAAAGGCATAGTGAATACCTTTTTTCTTCACAAATATAGTCTTGGTTTTTAAACAAATTTTAATCTTATCTATACTCTTTTTATTCTATCTGTGTATTTCATATATTTTAGTTAAACTTGTATACTATTCAAACTTGCTTGCTATATATCTTTCTGCCATTACTGCAGCTGTAGCACCATCGCTTGTTGCTGTTACAACCTGTCTAACAGGCTTTTGTCTACAGTCACCAGCTACAAATACACCTGGGATATTTGTAGTTGTATCATCAGTTGCTACAAAGTATCCAGCATCGTCACATTCAATTACGTCTCTAAACATTTCTGTCTGAGGAACATATCCTATAAATACAAAGCATCCAAATGTACCATCTTCTTCATCAGCAAAGTACTCTGTAATTTCACCAGTTATCTTGTTCTTGAATACTATAGATTCTAGTATTCCGTCACCCTTTACTTCTTCAACAACTGTGTCTAGTAAGAAATCGATCTTAGGATTGCTTCTAGCCTTGTCTATAGCAGTTGGAGCACATCTGAATCCCTGTCTTCTATGAACGATTGTAACCTTTCTAGCAAACTTTGTAAGGTACATAGCCTCTTCTATAGCACTGTCTCCACCACCGATTACGAATACTTCAAAGTCTTCAAAGAAGTCAGCATCACAAGTAGCACAGTAAGAAACACCCTTACCTGTAAGTTCTGCTTCACCTGGACAACCCATCTTTCTTGGATTAGCTCCTGTTGCTATTACAACAGCCTTAGCCTTGTATTCAACATCAGCAGTCTTAACTATCTTTATATCTCCTGAAAAATCGAAGCTCTGTACATCTCCTCTTGCTATTTCACAACCAAATGCCTTTGCCTGCTCCACCATTCTTGCAGTTAGAGAAGGTCCTGTAGCATTCTCTACTGATCCTGGATAGTTGTCTACCTGGTGGGTTATTACTATCTGGCCACCATTTTTCTGCTTTTCAAGAATAAGAGTTTTTAATTTACCTCTTGCTCCATATAATCCAGCTGATAATCCTGCAGGACCACCACCAATGATCAATAAATCATATACATTTTCCATGCTTTTACCTCCGTATTTTTATATATTGTATACTTACACTTAATAAACATAAATTGCCAGTTTGATATACATCAAGAATTACTAGTCTGAAATATATCAGGAATTACCAGTCTGGCATATATCAAGCAATAATTACCACTAGAAAATCCTATTGGAATATCCTGTCGATCGTCTTTTTAATCAAGTCAAAGTCAATAACCCTAAAGTCGTCTTTTACACTCTCAGTCCAATTAGGAGTCATCTTATTTTTCTTGAACTTTTCAGCAGTGACTATAGCCTCTTCAATCAGTAGCAAAGACTGGATATCAAATTCTTCTGCTTCTTCTAGAACCACACTCCTATAGAGCGTTTCGTTTGGTTTGACACTACCATATAGGGGGTGAGTCAAAAGCTTATAACCCTTGTGGATTAGGTCTCTTGCCTTCTCAAGTATCTCAATATATGTTATATCTTGATATTCAAGATTCAACTTATTGGAATTGAGTTCATTTTCAATCTGTTTAAATTTTTCGTTATTTGTCAGTAGTAACATACGTCTCCCCCTGATCTTTTGTTCAATAAACTAATATTATTTCAGTTGTAAACTCTATTGCTAAATTAAGGTCGAATATGATACCACAATTAATTTGGTTATTTATTTAACCTTTATGAATATAATTGTCTGTTATTTCTTTTTATTCATAATCTTCTAATTACTTATTAT
>NZ_ADJN01000069.1:0-44043 GCF_000178095.1 Peptostreptococcus anaerobius 653-L
GGATTAATAACTATTCGTGTATAATATCTAGATTGTATTGGTCTGAGAAATATTCTAGGAATTTCTTTTCAGTTGGAGTAAAGATTTTCTTTTTTGAGAATAGGAAATAGAAATCCCTATTCAGATTAAGTCCTTTAATTTTATAGTGTTTAATTTCTCCTCTTGCTATACTGCCTTCTACTGACATCTTTGAAACAAGTGAGGAACCAAGACCGTTTATTACCATTTCAATAATTGCTTCGTTGGATTCGACTACGGCTCTAACGTTTAAGTTATTAATTGAGATTCCAGCCTCAGAAAGTGACTTTGAAAGGGCATTTCTTGTACCAGACCCATCTTTTCTCATAATTAATACAAGGTCTTTAAAGGTGTTTATGTCTACAACCCCATCCTTGTTTGGTATTTCTAGGTCAGTAGGGCATATCAGACAAAGATCATCTTCGAGAATCTTATGGTACTCAACATGCGGATGCTTTGTTTTTGATCCTACTATACCGAATGTCGCCCTTTCACTAAGAATCTCAGGTACTACAAGGTTAGAATCGCAGTGGCTGATATAGAAATTTATATTTGGATATTCTTTGCAAAATTTAGACAAGAAACCAGGGAATATGTAGGTCTCGGGTATAGAACTACAGACTATATGTATAGAACCTTCAATCTTACCTGAATACTCTTTGATGTCGTATACTGCCTTTTTACAGTTGTTTATTATGACGATAGCATGTTTGTAAAGAAGTTGTCCAGAGTCTGTCAGTGTTATAGTCTTATTGGACCTGTTTAATAGGACTGTTTGTAACTCGTTTTCGAGGTTTTGTATATGTGAACTTACAGTAGGTTGTGTTAGAAAAAGTTCCCTAGCTGCCTTGGAAAAACTCTTGTACTTTGAGACAGCTACGAAAACTTCCAGTTGTTTTATATCCATTTAATCCTCCTTTAGAAAAATAGAATACTATTATTATATTTTCATTATACTACAATAGACAAAAAAAAGATAGATTTTAGCAATAATAGTGATAGGAATATATAATATATCGATTAGTAAGGATTGATTATTGCATATTTATCCTACACTTTCATGATATTAGTAGATATTCACTATATAAGATGATTTTTATAAAGACTAATTAGGAATTGTTTCTAATTTTTATTATAATACACCGATAAAAGTATAAAAATTATCTGAAAACATTAAAAAAGTAGTAAATTTTTGGATATGAATAAAAATATTAGAAAAAACTAAATATTCATATTAAATTCATATTAAAATTACTTATAATTCATATAGACCTGTTATCATAACAGTGTAAAGACGATGTGGTCGTTTTTATAAAATATAATTACCCTATAAACTGGTGACGAACTCCCTCACATCCTCGATAATCGTCATCAGGGCTATTTTTTTCCTATAGGCGGGATTCTCGTCTATAGGTTTTTTGCTGTTTAGATGTACTAGTAGAGGGCTGGTTATTGAGCAGTAAAAAATAGTGTGAAGTAAATACTATCACACTATTATTAGTTCTATATGATTTTTATTAATTATATCTATCCACTCTTGACTGATTCCTGAATCGGTTATTATCTTATCTACCTTGTCTAGATTACACACAAAAGATGGTCTTACCTCTCCAAACTTACTTGAATCTACTAATAAAATAACTTCAAGAGAATTTTCTATGCTGAATTTTTTGATTGCAACTTCATAGGAGTTTGCACATGTCAGACCTAATTTTTCATGTACACCTGCAGCTGACAGGAATAGCTTTGTTGTCCTGGTATTGCTTACAATTCTGAGTGCATCTGGTGATTCAAACATACCTGTGTCTCTATGAAAGCTTCCACCTGAAAAAAGTATTTTAACATTGGGTTTTGATAGCATATGTATTAGGTTGTTTGCACTGAAAATTAGACTTGTAAATGTTAGATCGGGGTCTATATATTGTGATAGCCTCTCTGTAGTCGTTCCTAAGTCTATACATACAATATCATCTTCGTTAATTAGTTCAGCTGCTTTTTTTCCTATGGCTAATTTCTCATCTTCCATTTTTCTGGAGTTTTCATTTAAGTTATATGTAAAAACAATGTCATTTGTTTGTTTAAGAGGATTGCTCTGTCTAGGATTAAAAACAGCAGATCCATAGAAGTTATCTATTATTTTTTTTTCTTCTAAGTATTTTAAATCTCTTCTAATAGTCATCTCTGATACATCCAACATAAGGGCTAGTTCTTTAACTGAAGCACCATTATGTTCTTCGAGTATCTTTACTATATTATTCAGTCTATCTTCTTTTTTACTCAAATATACCGCCTCCATTCTCATTTATTATAACAAAAAAATATTGAGATTGGTAGAAAATGTGAAAAAATAACAAAAAATATTAATTTTAGAAAAAACGTTATCAAAAAGTGATAAAATACAAACAAAATTATTGACATATGTTCGAGTATGCAATATTATAATAGTGTAATCAAAATTAAGTTTTAAGTAAGTTTTTTAAATAGCATAATTTATTGGAGGTATATAAAATGAAAAAAGAAGAAATACTTAGTTGTATCGACCATACTTTGTTAAAAGCATTTGCAAAATGGGAAGATATAGATACTTTATGTGAGGAAGCTGTAAAGGCAAAGACTGCATCAGTATGTGTTCCTCAGTCATATATCAAGAGGATAAGTGAAAAATATCCTGACCTAAATATATGTACAGTAGTAGGTTTTCCTCTTGGTTACAATAGCACAGGATCAAAAGTACAGGAAATAAAGGATGCCTTGGAAAACGGTGCAAATGAAATAGATATGGTAGTAAACATATCAGATGTTAAAAACGGAGACTATGACAAGGTCGAAGAAGAGATAAGAACTCTAAAGGAAACTTGTAAGGGCAAGGTCCTAAAGGTAATAATAGAGACTTGTTACTTAAATGAAGAAGAGAAGATAGCGATGTGTAAGGCTGTTACAAACGCAAAGGCAGATTATATAAAGACATCTACTGGATTCGGAACAGCAGGAGCTACTATGGAAGATATTTTATTATTTAAGAAACATATAGGACCAGATGTAAAGATGAAAGCTGCAGGTGGAATTAAATCAGTTGCTGACTTAGAGGCATTTATTGAAGCAGGATGCGATAGAATAGGCACTAGCTCAGCACTAAAGATGTTAGAGGGGGCTTCAAATGGTGGAGAATATTAATAAGATAAAAAGAGTTTTTTTGATAGTATTAGATAGCTTTGGAATTGGTGAGCTAGAGGATGCGGCTGATTATGGTGATGAGGGTAGCAATACCCTAGCAGCCATAGTAAAGTCAGACAAGTTCAAGGCTCCCAACTTGCAGAAGCTAGGACTTTTCAATATAGAGGGTGTAGACCACTCAATGGCAGTTGAAAAACCTCTTGCAAGTTTTGCAAGACTAAAAGAAATGTCAAAGGGCAAGGATACTACAATAGGCCACTGGGAAATAGCTGGTATAGTTTCAAATAAACCACATCCAACATTTCCAAATGGATTCCCAAAAGACTTCTTAGAAGAGTTTTCAAAGAGAACTGGAAGAGGTTACTTGTGCAATATGCCATACTCTGGTACAGCTGTTATTGAAAGATATGGACAAGATCATATGAAGACAGGTGATTTAATAGTCTACACTTCAGCTGACTCAGTATTCCAAATAGCTGCTCATGAAGAAGTTGTGAGTCTAGATGAACTATATAGATACTGTGAAATAGCTAGAGAATTACTAAAGGGAGACGACTTAGGAGTAGGTAGGGTAATAGCAAGGCCTTTTGTAGGAGAGCCAGGTAACTTTACAAGGACTCCTAACAGGCATGACTACTCATTAGTTCCTCCTAAAAAGACAGTGATGGACGAACTTTTAGAAGAGGGTAAGGATTCTATAGGTGTCGGCAAGATATACGATATATTCGCAGGCAAGGGAATAGCTCAGACCCACAAAATGAAAAACAACGAAGACGGAATGAATATAACAATTGACCTTATGGACAAGGACTTTGAAGGTATGTGCTTTACAAACCTAGTTGACTTTGATATGAAGTTTGGGCATAGAAATGATATAGATGGTTATGCAAATGCTACGACTGAGTTTGATCTTCAACTTGGACAGATGATGGATAAGATGAGAGACGATGATCTATTGATACTAACAGCTGATCATGGTTGTGACCCGTCTACACCAAGTACTGACCATTCAAGAGAACACGTTCCAATGCTAGCATATGGAAAGATGATTAAAGAAGGTATTGATTTAGGAACTAGGACTTCTTTCTCTGATATAGCTAAGACAATATCAGAAGCCTTCTCTACAAAGGGAGAAATCGAAGGAAATAGTTTTTATAAAAATATAGTAAAGTAAAAAAATACATCTAATTCGGGAGGAAATATGAAATTTTTATTTAATTTATTGGGAATCGTTCTTGTTCTAGCTCTTATGGTTTTGGTTTCTTATAACAGAAAAGCTATAGACAAGAAACAGGTTTTAAAGGCATTATTGGCGCAGGTTGTTATGGCAGCGATTATAATCAAGGTTCCAGCTGGTAGGGCAGTTATATCAACAGTAAGTGATGCTATAGCTAAGGTACTAAATTATGGTAGTGAAGGTATACAGTTTGTATTCGGATCTTTGGGGTTGGCTTCATCACCAACAGGATTTATATTTGCATTTCAGACTCTAGGTAACATAGTATTTATCTCTGGTTTGGTATCTGTACTATACTACTGTGGTATATTAGGATTCGTTGTTTCAAAGTTAGGCTGGGTACTTGGTAAGGCGTTTAAGACATCTGAGGTTGAGAGTTTTGTAGCTGTTGCCAATATGTTTTTAGGACAGACAGATTCACCAATACTTGTAAGTAAATACCTAGGTATGATGACAGACAGTGAAATAATGTTAGTTTTAGTATCAGGTATGGGTAGTATGTCAGTTAGTATAATTGCGGGTTATGTGGCTCTTGGTATACCAATGGAATCATTACTTATAGCATCAACTATGGTACCGATCGGGTCAGTTATAATATCTAAGATAATTTGTCCACAGACTGAAGAAATCAACGAGGTTGGAGAAGTTAAGATGGATAGAAAGGGTAACCACGAAAATGTTATCGACGCTATGTCAACAGGAGCTATAGACGGTATGAACATGGCGCTTGCAATAGGAGCAGCACTAATAGCTATAATATCTATAGTTGCCCTATTAAACGGAATACTAGGTAATTTTGGACTTTCACTAGAAGGAATATTATCTTACCTATTTGCACCTCTTGGTTATCTAATGGGTCTTGAAGGTGGTAATGTATTAAAGGCAGGAGAACTACTAGGTTCTAAGCTTATATTAAACGAGTTTGTTGCATTTGGTAAATTAGGACCAATGCTAAAGGCTATGGATCCTAGAACATCACTTATGTTATGTGTATCACTTGCAGGGTTTGCTAATGTAGGTAGTATAGGTATGTGTGTATCTGGTATATCAATACTTTGCCCAGAAAAGAGAGCTACTCTAGCTAGACTTGGAGTAAGAGGTATGATAGGTGGATTCTCAGTGAGTTTATTATCAGCTATGATAGTAGGTTTATTGATGTTAATATAGAAATTATTCAGTAAGATTGATGAATTAGTAGAATAGATATAGAAGATATATTTTTAGGTAAGAATTAGATATATACTTTTTGAAGTTTATTTTGGAGGTGGATATCATGAGAATGATAGATATAATAGAAAAGAAGAAAATAAAAGAAGAATTAACAGACAAGGAAATACAGTTCTGGGTTAGTGGAGTTACTGATGGTTCTATACCAGACTACCAGACTAGTGCCCTATTAATGGCTATACTTCTAAATGGTATGTCAGAAAGAGAAACAGCTACTCTTGCAGAAGCTATGATGCATAGTGGAGACGTTATAGACTTATCTTGCATAGAAGGTATAAAGTCTGACAAGCACTCCACTGGAGGTGTGGGTGATAAGACATCAATAGCCCTAGGATCAATAGTTGCAGCTTGTGGTTTAAAGGTTGCCAAGATGTCAGGTAGGGGTCTTGGACACACAGGTGGAACACTTGACAAGCTAGAATCTATAGATGGATTAAATATATTCCTTACAGAAGACGAATTTAAAAAGCAGGTAAGTGAAGTTGGTCTAGCTATTATCGGTCAGACTGGTGAGTTAGTCCCAGCTGACAAGAAGCTATATGCCCTAAGAGATGTTACAGCAACAGTTAACTCTATACCTCTTATAGCATCATCAATCATGTCAAAGAAATTGGCTTCAGGTTCTAATGCTATACTACTTGATGTTAAGTATGGTGAAGGAGCATTTATGCCTACAGTTGAAGATGCAAAAGAACTTGCTACAGCCATGATATCTATAGGTAACAGACTAGGTAGAAACACAATGGCTATGATAACTGATATGAACCAGCCTCTAGGAAATACAATCGGTAATGCCTTAGAAGTTGAAGAAGCAGTTGAAACAGTAAAGGGAAATGGTCCAAAAGACTTCACTGAATTGTGTATGTGCGCTGGTGAGATAATGTTGATGCAGGGTGAACTAGCATCAAACAAGGAAGAAGCAAGAAAGATGCTTGAAGAAGCTATATCTAGTGGAAAGGCATATGAAAAGCTAATTCAGATGGTCAAAGCCCAGGGTGGTAACATAGAACAGATAAAGGATACAAAATTATTACCACAGTCTAAGTTCGTAACAGAAATGAAGTCAAAGGAAGCTGGCTTTGTTCATAATATACATTCACAGCAGCTTGGAATATTGGCTATGCACCTAGGAGCTGGCAGAGCTACTAAGGACGATCCAATCAACTATGCTGTAGGTCTTAAGATGAACTCAAAGAAGGGTGATAGGGTTGAAGTAGGAGACCTACTTTGCACAGTATACCATGATGAACCTCTTAAAGATGAATGGATAGAAATGTTCTACAACACATTTAGCTTTGGTGATGAAAAAGTTGACCCAATACCAATTGTTGAAGCTATACTAGACTAATTCAATTGAAAAAAGAGACAGAAATAAATCTGTCTCTTTTTTGCTATACTATTAAACATAAAGTGAAAAATATATATTCTGATAAACAAATATGATAAAAATTTTATAGATTTATTGATACAAATGTTGTATACTAGTATTGTATAAATTTAGTATTAGTTAAGAATAGGAGGTAACAAAATGAAGCTCTTAACTTTTAAGGGAGGTATACATCCTCCGTATGGAAAAGAGTACGCTAACAAAAAACCAATTGAGAAAGCAGCAGCGCCTGCTAAAGTTTATATCCCTCTTCAACAGCATATCGGTGCACCTGCAAAGTGTATTGTAGCAGTTGGTGATGAAGTTAAACTTGGACAGAAAATTGGTGAAGCCCAAGGCTTTGTATCTTCTAACATTCACTCTTCAGTTTCTGGAGTTGTAAAGGCAATTGAGCCATGTGGTGTTCCTGGTGGGACAGCTATGTGCGTCATAATTGAAAACGATTTTCAAGAAACTCTTCATGAGAGCGTTAAGCCAAATAAAGACGTTGAAGAATTGAGCAAAGAAGAAATTGTAGGAATTATTAAAGAGGCCGGTATAGTTGGTATGGGTGGTGCAACATTCCCTAACCACGTAAAGATATCTCCTCCACCAGACTCAAAAGCAGAATTTGTTATACTTAACGGTGCTGAGTGTGAGCCTTATCTTACAGCAGATGATAGGTTGATGGTTGAGTATCCAGAAAAAGTTGTTTACGGTCTAAGAGCGCTTTTAAAGGCATTAGATGTCAATAAAGGATTCATAGGTATTGAAGCAAACAAACCAGAAGCCTTAAAGAACGTGACTGAAGCTGCTAAACCTTATCCAGAAATTGAAGTAGTTGGAATGCAGGTTAAGTATCCAGAAGGTGCTGAAAAACAGCTTATATATGCATGTACAGGAAGAGAAGTTCCATCAGGAGCACTTCCAATAGCTGTTGGAGCAGTGGTAAGTAACGTCGCTACAGCTGCAGCAATATCAAACGCTATTAGAGAAGGTATGCCTCTAGTAGAGAGAATAACAACAGTAACAGGTCCTTGTATAAAGGAACCTAAGAATTTAATAACAAAGGTTGGAACAAAGTTCAGTGAAATAATTGAGCAGTGCGGTGGAATCAAGGAAGGCGTAACAGCATCTAAGCTAATCGCCGGTGGTCCTATGATGGGTCTTGCACAGTATACTTCTGACATATCTACTAACAAGGGTTCTTCAGGTATCCTAATATTGCCAGAAGAAATGGCTGTAGCACCAGAACAGATGAACTGTATCAAGTGTGGTAGATGTACAGACGTATGTCCAGCATTCCTTCAACCATTATTTATAAGTGCATATTCGTTAAAGAATAATTTTGACGAAGCGGAAAAGCATAGGGCTATGGATTGTATAGAGTGCGGTTCATGTTCATACATTTGCCCAGCTAGAAGGTTATTACTTCCTTCTATAAGACAGGCAAAGAGAGAAATAGGCGCAAAGAGAAGAAAAGCTCAAGCAGCACAGAAGAAATAATAGTTAGGGGGAAAAATGATGAATAATAAATTGATAGTATCTTCTTCACCTCATATTAGGACAAATCAAGATACTTCATACATAATGAAACAAGTTTTACTTGCATTACTTCCAGCTACTCTAGCAGGTGTATACTACTTTAGAGTACAGGGTATAGTGACAATATTAGCTTGTGTAATCGGAGCAGTATGTTCTGAGTGGTTATATTGCAAAATAACAAAGAAGCCTTCAACAATAGGTGACTATTCAGCAGTGGTTACAGGTTTATTGTTAGCTTTTAACGTGCCTGCAGGTCTTCCTATATGGATGTGCATATTTGGTGCAATATTCTCAATAATAGTTGTAAAAATGGTATTCGGTGGTATAGGATTCAACTTCCTTAACCCAGCTCTTGCAGGTAGAGCCTTCTTATTGGCTTCTTTCCCAGTAGCTATGACTACATGGTTAAAGCCAGGTGCTAACCCAGATGCGGTTACTACTGCAACTCCTCTAAGCTTCTTAAAGCTAGCAGGTGCAGAGGGAATGGGAAGTGCAACAGATGCACTTACTAGGATACATGGAGCAAACATAAGTATAGCTGATATGTTCATGGGTAACATAGGTGGTACAATAGGTGAAACATGCTCATTGCTTTTAATATTAGGTGGAGTATACCTAATCTATAAGGGAATAATATCATATGTTATGCCTGCTACATATATCTGTCTAGTAGTTGTACTTACATTTATATTTGGCGGATTCAATGCAGAATTTGCAATCTATCAGGCATTTGCAGGTGGTTTGTTACTTGGTGGTTTCTTCATGTTGACAGACTACACTACATCTCCAATGACTAAAAAGGGTCAGATAATATATGCAGCAATTGCAGCAGTGATAGCTACTTGTATCAGACTATGGGGTGGATATCCAGAAGGTGTATCTTACTCAATCTTATTTGCAAACTGTCTAGTTCCACTAATAGACAAGTATGTACACAACAGAGTATTCGGGGAGGTGCGTAAATAATGAATAGTATGGTTAAAATAGGAACAACATTATTTGCATTCTCAGCAATAGCAGCTGGTCTACTAGCTGGTACAAACCAGATGACAGCTCCGAAGATAGCAGTGCTTAATGAAAAGGCCAACAACGAAGCAAGAATGCAGGTTCTTCCAGAAGCTAAGGAATTCAAAAAGGTAGAAGAAGGCCAGTACAAGTCAGCAGGCGCTGCTACTGTAAGAGAAGTATTCGAAGGTAGCAACGGTTCTGAAAAGGCTGGTTATACAATAAAGGCTGCTCCATCTGGTTACGGTGGTGAAGTCGAAATAACAATCGGTATATCAAAAGATGGAAAGATTTCCGGTGTTTCAATAGGCAACAACTCAGAAACTCCTGGTCTAGGTGCCAAGTCAGCTGATCCAGCTTTCAATGGTCAGTACAAGGGTAAGGCAGCCAAGCCAATCGAAGTTATAAAGGCTGGTAACCCAGCTGATAACCAAATAAAAGCAATATCTGGTGCAACAATAACATCTAAGGCAGTAACTAGCGGTGTTAACGATGCAATCAAGGTATTTGATACATTAAACAAATAGGGGGAGATAAGATGAGTAATTTAATAAAGATATTAAAAAACGGTATAATCGATGAGAACCCTACATTTGTTCAGGTAATAGGTATGTGTCCAACACTAGCCGTTACAAGTTCAGCAATAAATGGTATAGGTATGGGGTTGTCTACAGCAGTGGTACTTTCTTGTTCAAACTTGGCGATATCACTTCTTAGAAAGATAGTACCAGATAAGATAAGAATACCATGTTTCGTAGTAGTTATAGCTACATTCGTTACAATAGTACAGATGATGTTAAAGGCTTATATGCCAGCACTTGATGCCGCACTTGGTCTTTACATTCCGCTTATAGTTGTTAACTGTTTGATACTTGCAAGAGCAGAAGCTTATGCTTGTAAGAATAAGCCAGTTGATTCATTCGTAGACGGTATAGGAATGGGTCTTGGTTTTACACTTGGTCTTACAGCTCTAGGTGCAGTTAGAGAAATATTAGGAGCAGGAAGCATCTTCGGATTCGTATTCCTTCCAGCTCAGTTTAACACATTGTTATTCATATTACCTCCAGGAGCTTTCTTAACTCTAGGATTCTTGATGGCGATATTTAACAAAGTGACAAAGAAAAAAGCGTAAAGGGGTGTAGAGATTGAAATTAATATTATTATTCTTATATATAGTACTTGTTAATAATGTTATAACTTCTCAGTTCTTGGGTATATGTCCATTCTTGGGTGTATCTAAGAAGACTGATACAGCTATCGGTATGGGTGTAGCAGTTACATTCGTTATAGCGCTTGCATCAGTTATAACTTATTTCATACAGATGGTTTTAGATAAATTTGGTATTGGATACCTACAGACAATAGCATTTATACTTGTTATTGCTTCTATAGTTCAGTTCGTTGAAATGGTAATAAAGAAGTCATCTCCATCGCTTTACCAGGCGCTTGGTGTTTACCTTCCTCTTATCACAACAAACTGTGCCGTGTTAGGTATTGCTATTGTTAATATAACAAAGGGTTACAATCTAATTGAAACTCTAATAAACGGTGTGGGAGCTGGTATTGGCTTCACACTTTCAATAGTAATATTTGCAGGTATCAGAGAAAGACTTGAATTGGCAGACATACAGGAAGCTTTTGAGGGATTCCCAATAACATTGATTTCTGCGAGTCTAATGTCAATAGCCTTTCTAGGATTCACAGGTTTAATTAAATTATAAGGGGGGTACTAGAGAATGCTAATTGTATATGCGGTAGTAGTACTAGGTGTACTTGGTTTGATCTTTGGTATGATCCTTGATTTCGCTTCAAAGAAGTTTGCTGTAGAAGTAGACCCAAAAGAAGCTGAAGTATTAGAAGTATTGCCAGGAGCAAACTGTGGTGGTTGTGGATTCCCAGGTTGTGGAGGTCTTGCAGCTGCTATAGCTAAGGGAGAAGCACCAGTTAATGGCTGTCCAGTTGGTGGAGCAGGCGTTGCAGAAAAAGTTGCAGCAATAATGGGTGTTGATGCCGGTTCAGGAGAAAAGTTAGTTGCTAATGTAAGATGTAAGGGCACATGTGAAGCTACTAAGAATAAATATGAATATAGTGGTATACAGGATTGTAGGGCTGCAGCATCTCTTATAGGAGGTCCTAAGGGATGTTCTTATGGATGTTTAGGTCTTGGAACTTGTGTACAGGTTTGTAAGTTCGATGCTATCCACGTTATAGATGGAGTTGCTGTAGTTGACGAAGAAAAGTGCGTTAACTGTGGTAAGTGTATCGATATATGTCCTAAGGGGCTTATTGAACGTAAGCCAGCTAACAAGACTGTTACAGTTCAGTGTAAGTCAAATGACTTTGGTAAGGCAGTAAAGGAAAATTGTTCAGTTGGTTGTATAGGTTGTGGTATCTGTTTCAAGGAATGTCCTTTCGATGCTATAATCTTTGAAAACAAGCTAGCACAGATTGATTATGACAAGTGTAAGCAATGTAACAAGTGTGCAATGAAGTGTCCTACTAAGGTTATTAAGCCAAAGGAAAGAAAAAAACCAGCTCCAAAGCCAGCTCCAAAGCCAGCTGAAGCAGTAGCTCCTAAGACAGAAGCTAAGCCAGCAGAGGTTAAGGAAGAGGCTAAGACAGTTGAAGCAACTGATGAAAAACAGGGTAACTAGTCTTAACTAATATAAAATAAAAAGATCCTTGGGATTTCCTAAGGGTCTTTTTTATATGCTTTTAAAATTTTGTGTATGCAACCGTGTATATGTGATTCTTGTATATATGGCTTGTGTAAGCCACATGGCCTATAAGACCTTATTTCGGTTTAAAAAATTATCCTTAGTGTCTATATAACTACAAAATATATAAGTTGGAGGACACGCTGTGAAAAATATAAGGATAAGAGAAATGAACGATGATGAAAGACCTGTGGAGAAAATGATAAAAAAAGGAGTCAAATACCTAAATAACTCTGAGTTACTGGCTATACTGATAAGGACTGGAAGTAGAAATGACAGTGCTATTAGTCTATCTACAAAGATACTAGCTAAAACTGATAAGGGTATCAGGGGCTTGGTAGATATGACTATAGAAGACCTGTGTATGATAGAGGGTATAGGACCTACAAAGGCTACCATAATAAAGGCTGCCCTTGAACTTGGGTCTAGGGTGTCTGGATATATTCCTAAAAACTACAAAATCAAAAACCCATGGGACATATATTCTTTTTATATGGAAGAGATGAGGTACCTAAAGAAAGAAGTATTCAAGGTAGTATTACTCAACACCAAAAATGAAATAATAAGCGACATTAACATATCTATTGGCAGTCTTAATTATTCTATTGTGCATCCTAGAGAGGTATTTACAGAAGCTATAAAAAAGAGCGCAAACTCTATAATACTTATGCACAACCATCCATCAGGCAATCCTAATCCTTCACTAGAGGATATAAACGTGACCAAGAGGCTGAGAGAATCTGGTGAAATACTGGGCATAGAGGTACTCGATCACGTCATTATAGGAGAAGGGGTTTACTACAGCCTTAAGGAAGAGGACGATATCTAAGGAAATGGAAGTTTTTAAGTGGTTTACTTATGTTGACACGCCTATATGTCTGACGTATAATATAAATTAGTATAGTATGTTAGAATAAAATTCAAGTATGAGAAAATGTATTATCTATATAAGTTTTTGGTCTTGTAAAATAGCAATATTTTATAAGTAGACAAGTATTTTGGAGCGAAACCGATAAAAATATATAGATAGGCACATTCAAATAGTACTTAACTATAAAATAGGAGGATGTTATGGGTTTCTTTAGTAAATTATTCGGTACAAAGGTAAACAACATTATAACAAATGATATGGCTATAGATCTTGGTACTGCCAACACGCTTGTATATATCAAGGGTCAGGGAATAGTGGTGGATGAACCATCAGTAGTAGCTATAAGAGAGGACAATAATGAAATACTAGCTGTAGGTAATGAGGCTAGAGAGATGATGGGAAGGACGCCAGAGAACATCTTAGCAATTCAGCCAGTTAAAGAGGGTGTTATATCAGATTTTGAAGCAACTCAGGCTATGATGAGTTATTTTATACAGAAGGGATCAAAGGGACTAGTAAGTCCTAGGATTATAGTGTGTGTTCCTTATGGCATAACAAAGGTTGAGAGAAAGGCTATCGAGGAGGCAGCTATGCAGTCTGGCGGTAGAGAGATATTTATATTAGATGAACCTATGGCAGCAGCTATAGGAGCAAAACTAAATGTCAACGACCCAGAAGGCAATATGATAGTGGATATTGGTGGTGGAACTTCTGAAATTGCAGTTATATCACTTGGTGGGGTAGTTGCAGCCAATTCAATAAGAATAGGTGGAGACGAGTTCAATTCAGCAATAGAAAACTATGTTAGAAGAGAATATAACATTGTAATAGGTACTAGAACTGCAGAGATAATTAAGCTTGAAATAGGTTCAGCCTATCCAGGTGACAAGGAAATGGAAATGAACGTAAGTGGTAGGGATATTATGACAGGCCTGCCTAGAACTATAACAATAGGCTCTACAGAAGTTAGGGAAGCCTTGAGAACTCAGATTGAAGAGGTAATAGAAGCTATAAGGACTACTCTTGAACAGACACCTCCAGAATTGGCGTCTGATATATTGGACAAGGGTATATTTTTAACAGGTGGAGGATCTCTTCTTAGGGGTCTTGATAAGCTGATAAATGTTGAGACCTCGCTTGATGTCAAGGTAGCTGAAAATCCACTTATGGCGGTTGCACTTGGAGCAGGTGCAGCAGTGGAAAATGAAGACATATTCCATAGCATAGTAATGATGAATCAAGAGAGTTAGTTGGTGGTATAGTTGAAGTTAAGTAAAAATGAAAGAAGGAAGCTAACAACTAAGGGACTATTGTCTACTATTGTCATAGTAGTAGTTCTTGGTGTTACAGCCATTTCATTTTCAAATGGCGGAAGAGTTGATCAGATAGAAAATAGTGGAATACACCAATTTTTCTATGGATTTGGCAAGCACATTAATAGGGTCCTTGATTTTGGTCAGGGATTTGTTAGCGATATTATATACTTTAGGCATAATTCACGCAAGTTGAAGGAAGTAGAGGCCCAAAACGACAAGCTAAAGAAGGAGATTATTGATCTAAAGGGAGAAGGAGAAAAGATGGAATCTCTAGATAGACTCAAAAAATCCCTTAACTATGTCAGTAGTGACTCTAGAAATGAATTGGTATCTGCAAGTATTATAGGTAAGAATGATGGAGACTGGTACAAGTCTTTTATAATAGATGCTGGTTCGGATGCAGGTGTTTCAAAAAATAGTATTGTTATAAATGACAAGGGTGTAGTGGGCATTGTCTATAGTGTGAGTAATAGGTATTCTAAGTCTATAAGTCTGGTTGATTCCAGGGCATCTGTTAGCTTTAAGGTACCTGGAGAAAGTGACAAAAATGGTGTTATCACAACATCTTCAATGGTTGGTAATGCAGATTTTACGGATGTTGACAAGCTTTTGAGGGGATATATGTTCGATTCAAAATCAAAAATCAAGACAGGAGACTTGATAGTTACATCTGGAGTTGGTCTTTATCCTGAGAACATACCTATTGGAAAGATAACTAGTGTGAATTATGATAAAAATAAGTCCATGAAGATAATAAAGGTAAGACCTAATGTTGATTTTAAAAAACTAAATGACGTAAGTATAATTCCTCCAAGAAGGACAGAATAGGAGGCCAGTATGAAAAATATTATGCTATTTATTATAGGAGTGGTTATCCTTTTATTGGAGACCTTCCTTACTAACTTTTTAAATGCTAGTGTAAGTATAAATTTTCTACTCGTATTCATAATTTTGATTTCACTTTATTATGATAAGAACTATTCACTTGTTTTAGGAGGAATTTTAGGTTTAATAAGCGATTTGGTTTCAGGGGGGATAATAGGTGTTACAGGAGTTCTTTTCCTTGCGACATCATACTTTATTTCCAGCATAGAGAAGTCTATATTCAAGGATGACAAAAAAATCATATGCCTTTTGGTGTATATAGTTAGTGCGGGCTACTCCTTGCTAAATGGTGTAGTGTCTGCTATATTTTTTGTTCCACCATCCTTGTTTGTAGCTCTACTTAAGATGATTATAGTATTTCCAATATTAAATTCTTTAATAGCTTTTGTAGCCTATACTTTATTTGAAGATAGGCTGAAGAAATTGAGAGAAGATTAGGGGGGTAAAATGAACAAAGATACATTATTAAAGTCTAGGCTTAAGACCTTAAACAAGGTGATTTTTGTTATTCTAGCCCTGATATTAGTGAAGATAGTCTATATGACTACAATAGAGGGGGACCAGTATGTAGACCTAGCCAATCAGAAGACCTACAAGAGGATAATGGTTCAGGCACCCAGGGGTGAGATTAAGGATAGGAACGGTATCGTACTTGCTGGGAACACTCCAGAGTTTACCGTGCAGATTGTAGGCGATTCATTTAACCAAAAGGGTGTTGACAATGACGAGTACCAAAACAAGACAGCCTATTCACTGGTTAGGATACTGGAAAAAAACGAGGAAAAGTATGAAGATGACTTTCCTATATTTATAGAGGCTGGTAGGTATAGGTACACTTATGACAAAAAAATAGAGGAATTCAAGAGTGAAAATGGAATTCCAAAAAACTACAGTCCAAAGCAGTGTTTCTACTATATTACGGACTCTTTGATAAAAAATGGGCTGCTTTCCCTTGCTGATAGGGAAAAAAATCCAGTAGACCTCCAGTCCAAGATGAATTCACTTGGCTACTACCCGCCTATATTGGTGTCTACATGGCAATTTACAGAGGATAAGAACAAGATAGACTGGTTGGAAAGCTACAAGTTAGACTCAAAGACAGAGGCTGGAGATGCCTTTAAGAAGATTAGGGACTCCTATTACAAGATAGACAAGTCCATATCAGATAGAGAAGCTAGAAAGATAATGATAGTAAGAAACCTACTAAAGTCCAATATATATACACAGTATAATCCTGTGACCTTGGCAAAAGGTATAAAGAAAGAAACAGTTGCCCAGATTGAAGAAAATTCAATGAACTTGTCAGGTGTTTCTGTTGCAGTCAAACAAAAGAGGGTATATCCAAACAAAAACCTAGCCTCACACGTATTGGGTTATGTAGGGAAGATACCTTCTTCAAAGCAGCAAGAACTTTTGACAAAAGGTTACTCCAGTGATAGCAATATAGGGCTTTCTGGTGTAGAGCATAGTTTTGAAGAAAAGCTAAAAGGAAAAGATGGATATAAGGAAGTAAAGGTTGATAGCGTAGGTAGGGTGATCAATGAGATGAAGTCTGTAAGCCCTGTTTCTGGGTCCAGTCTTTACCTTACTATAGATTCAAAGCTACAAACAGTTGCAGAAGAGTCATTAGAAAGAGCTATAAATTCTGCTAGAACTGGTTCAACATTTAAAAGTCAGTTCGGAGATATAAGTATAGGTGACGTAGGGCCAAAAGCTAAATCAGGTGCTATAGTAGCCATGGATGTTTCTAGTGGAGATGTGCTTGCTATGTCAAGTTTTCCAAATTACGATCCTAATAAGTTTGCAGAAGGCATAAGTGCTAGTGACTACAACAACTACCTGCCTAAGAACCAAAATGACTTGTTGGCTCCGAATCCATTATTAAACTTGGCTACACAGGGGGCCTTCCAGCCGGGTTCAACATTTAAGCTGATAACAGCTATGGCAGCTCTTGAGTCAGGTCTAAACCCAGAATATACTATAAATGATCCGGGTGTTATAAGAATGGGTAATAGGAACTTTGCCGATTATATATGGCATAAGTCCAGAAAAGGCCATGGTATTGAAAACCTGTATAAGGCAATACAAGAGTCTTGTAACGTGTATTTTTATATAATCGGTAGTGACAAAAACTGGCTCACAGGTCAGGACCTAAACCTAGGCATGGGTGCTAAAAAGATATTAGACTATGCTAAAAAGTTTGGTCTAGACCAAGAGACGGGGCTTGAAGGCCAGTTGGAACAGAGAAATGGTAAGGTTCCTAGTGAAGAGCAAAAGATAGAAAAGACAAAAATTCAGATGAAACTTGCTATAGAAAAGACAATGAAGGATCATTTTGAAGGAATAGACTACACCAAAAATAATGACCTTTTTGAGAACAAGGTAGAAGAGATAGTATCTTGGATAGATGAAGACAAACCTGTAGGAAGATCTGAGGCTATAACCAGGCTAAAAAAACTAGGTGTAAAGTCTCAATATGTAACAGATGATGCAGATTATCTAGTATTCTCTTATATAAATTATGCAAAATGGGGTGTTGGTGATACCTTTAACTTGTCTATAGGGCAGGGTGAGAATGCATACAATCCCGTACAGATTGCAAGATATGTATCTGCAATAGCCAATGGTGGATATCTGGTAAATGTAAATGTAGTAAATAAGTCGGAATCTCCAAATGGCAAGATAGGCGAAGAGGCAAATAGAAGGTTAGACAAGATAAGCTTTAAAAACGATAAGAATCTAGAAGACTTGAAAATAGGTATGGTCAGGGTTTCTCAGCAAGGTCTAGCCAAGAAGGCTTTTGAAAACTTCCCTATAAAGGTTGCGTCTAAGACAGGTACAGCTGAGAAAACTGGTAAGATTCCAACTGACAATGAGTTTGCATACTTGATGTCTCATTTGGCTTCTTATAAGGTTGAAAAGGACAAGGTAATAGCCAAGTATGAAGAACTTAAGACAGAGAAAGAACAGGAATTAACTAAGAACAAAATAGAGGAATTAAAGAAAAAGATAGCTAGTCCACAAACTAGTAAAGATGACAAAGAAAAGTATGAAAAAGAGCTTAAAAATGGAGTAAGGGTCAAATTAGATAATACAGACAAGATTAATTCTTTTTATCTAAGAAAGGCTATAAAGCTACTTAACCACAAGCTTACAAATGAAGATATTGATAGTTTTAAGGAAAACTATGGTTCATTCGCTTGGTGTGTTGCATTTGCTCCAGCAGATAATCCTAAAATAGCAGTTGCGTGTATGATACCACAGGGAGAATCCTCCTCATATGCAGTGCTACCTATCAGGGAGGTCTTAGGATCATACTTTAAGTTAAAACCTAATCTTGATAAAAAAGAAGCAGACAAAAAATCCGATAATGACAAGAATAGGTCAAATAAAAACGATCAAGAAGAGACAAATGAAAATGACCATATAGGCTCATCTAATAATGAAGATAGGACAAATGGCTATGGTCTTGAGGGTGTAGACTAAAAGAGAGAAGGGAATTATGAAAAAACTTGAATACAGGAAAAAACTTAAAATATTAAGAAATATTGACTGGAAGCTTATATCAATAGTTTTGGTGATTTTCTTCTCAGGTCTTATAGTGCTGAGCAGTGCCACTCACGCAAATCTGACGGGGAACTTTACCCAAATATATAAGCAGTTGCTGGCCTTTGTGATGGGTACACTTATAATAGCTGTCTTTATGATGATAGATTATAACAGCATAGGTAAACACTACAAGGAGCTCTATGTAATAAGCTTGGTACTTTTGGTACTAGTTTTGATACCAGGTATAGGCGATGTCCAGTTTGGTGCTAGGTCATGGATCCGTATAGGTAGTTTTAACTTACAGACTTCCGAGATAGTAAAGACTACCTTTATATTGAGCTATGCCTATATAATTGATAAGAATAAGAAAAATATAAACGATTTAAAGACTTTGTTTCTATTGGTCGTCTATGCATTTCCCTTTATAGGACTACTGCTTAGCCAGCCTGATTTAGGAACTGCAATAGTATTTTCTGTTATGATATTCTTCATGCTGTATGCGGCAGGACTTAACAATAAAATACTTAGAAATGTTGTAATAGTAATGGTTATATTGGCGCCTATTATGTATTTTTTGATGGCACCACACCAGAGGATTAGGATAGTTAACTTCTTTAACCCAGAGGCTATGAGTAACTATCAAGTGTTGCAGTCTATGATAGCTATTGGTTCAGGAGGAATATTTGGAAAAGGACTTTACAATGGGTCTCAAAACCAAGAGTCATTTCTACCTGTTAGGGACAGTGACTTTATATTTGCAGTTGTGGGAGAGGAGTTTGGCCTGATAGGAATGCTATTTTTTATAGTCCTATTTGTACTTCTAATCACTAGACTCTTAATGATAGCAAAAAAATCAAAAAATACCTATGGAAGTTTGGTTATAGCTGGTATAACAGGTATGTTTACCTACCAGATAATACAAAATATAGGTATGACAGTAGGTTTGATGCCAGTAACAGGGGTTACCCTACCATTTGTAAGTTACGGGGGCAGTTCTCTGCTTACATCTATGGCCAATATAGGCATTGTCTTAAATATATGTCTTAGAAGAAAGAGAATGGGCTTGTATTCATAAAATACTAGCCCTTGTTCAAAAAGGAGAAGAACTTTGTATAATTATTTAAAGCACGAAAAGGTCGATATAAAAAAAATACTTAAAAAGGTTGAAAAACCTGCCAGATACCTAGGTAATGAATTTAATACCATACACAAGAATACAGATGTAGAGGGCATGATAAGGTATGCTCATTGCTTTCCAGATATATATGAGGTTGGTATGAGCCACTTGGGTAGTCATATTCTCTATAATTCTTTGAATTTGGATGATGATGTCTATTGCGAGAGGGTCTACGCACCTGCTATAGACATGGAAGAGATGATGAGAGAAAATAAGATAAAACTTTTTGCCCTAGAGTCTAGGCAGTCTATAAGGTATTTTGACTTTGTGACATTTTCCCTACAGTATGAGATGTGCTATACAAATATACTAAATATGATGGACCTTGCTGGAATTCCTATCTTTAGGAAGGACAGATCAAAGGAAGACCCCTTTATAATGGTTGGTGGTTCATGTGCCTACAATGTAGAACCTATAGCTGATTTTGTAGACATAGTAGTCCTTGGAGAAGGAGAAGAGTTAAATAGGGAGGTAGTCAGAGCCTATAAAAAATGGATGCTTACAGACCCTTATGAGAGAGGGCTTACAAGAGAGGACTTTTTTAAGGAAATCGTAGAAATTGATGGTGTCTATATACCTTCATTTTACGAGTTTGACTACTATGAAGATGGTAGGGTAAGAGAACTAAAAAAGTTGTACGACAAGGCTCCTGACAGACCTAGAAAGAGGATAATTGAGAATATGGATCTTGTGGAATATCCTGAAAAGGTCATAGTTCCCTTTATTGAGACAATACACGATAGGATAGTCCTAGAACTATTTAGGGGCTGCACTAGGGGGTGTAGGTTCTGTCAGGCGGGTATGATTTACAGGCCTATCAGAGAAAAGTCTCTAGATAGACTAAAGTCAATAGTGGATAATATGGTCAAGAATACCGGCTATGATGAAATATCCCTGTCTTCTCTTAGCACAAGTGACTACTCGCATATAAGTGAGATTGCAGAATACTTGGTAGAAGAGTACGCTGACCAAAATATAGGAGTTTCCCTGCCTTCTCTTAGGTTAGACAATTTCTCTATGGATCTTGCTGATAAGGTCCAGCAGGTTAGAAAGACTGGTCTCACCTTTGCACCAGAGGCAGGTAGCCAGAGGATGAGAGATGTAATAAACAAGGGAGTAACGGAACAAGACCTAAGAAATGCTGTATCACGTGCCTTTGAAATGGGTTGGAAGTCTGTAAAACTATACTTTATGATAGGACTTCCTACAGAAACATACGAAGATCTTGACGGTATAAGAGACCTTGCCTATGAGGTAATAAATATATACAAGGAAATTAATGGTGGAATCAGGGGTAAATTCAATGTTACAGTATCTACATCTACCTTTGTACCTAAACCATTTACACCATTCCAGTGGCACCCACAGGACAACCAGCAGATGATAAGGGATAAGCAAAAACACCTTGTATCAGTCCTAAGACACGGCAATATAAAATACAACTACCACGATTCGCCAACTAGCCTTATGGAGGCAGTATTTGCCAGGGGTGATAGGAGATTATCTCAGGTATTATATGAAGTCTTCAAGAGGGGGGCCAAGTTTGACGGATGGGGCCAGCACTTTAGCCTTGATAGGTGGCTAGAGTCCATGGAGGTAGCAGGATTAGACCCATATTTTTATGCTTATAGGGATAGGGACTACGATGAGATATTCCCATGGGACCACATAGATGTAGGGGTAAGTAAGGAATTTTTGATAAGAGAAAATGAACTTGCTAAAAAGAACACGATTACAGCTGACTGCAGGCATGGCTGTAGGGGTTGTGGAGTAAATACAAATGATATAGGAAGGGGGCTATGTTAATGTCAATCACAATGAGAGTAAAATATATAAAGATAAAAGACATGATCTACATATCCCACCTAGATGTTCAGTCCTTGTTTCAGAGGGCTTTTAGAAGGGCTGGAATAAGTTTATCATACTCACAGGGTTATAATCCACATCCAAAGATGAGCTATGGTAATGCCTTGGCCCTAGGTGTTGAAAGTTACGGAGAATATGTGGATATAGATATAGAAAACGACATATCAGAAGAAGAATTGATGACTAGTATAAATGCTCAGTTACCAGAGGGGATAAAGTTTGTCAAATGCCTGAGAAGAGACGGGTCTGAGAGGGCATTGGCATCAAATATAGAGTATGGTGACTATGAGTTCTATGTGGATAACTTAAGAGACTATAGTCTCGAATGTTTAAAAGATAAGCTTGATTACTTCTTAAACCAAGAAGAGATCCTAGTTACAAAGAAAAATAAGAAGAAGCAACTAGTCGAGGTGGATATAAGACCAATGATTCAAAAGTTATATCCAATAGATATAATAGAGGGGAGACTCCATATAGGGGCCCTACTTGCAACGGGTTCTAAGCAAAATTTAAATACAAATGTGTTTTTACCATGTATTTTGGCTTACTTGGACATTGAGCTCGATTATTTGGACGTAGATATCATAAGAAATGACCTGTATATGTATATTGGCTCAAGCTTAGTCAAGCCTATGGAGTAGGCCATGAAGAGATACTATATAGAGGATTTCGTCAATTCTAGGAAGTTGGCAGTTATGGATGATGGTGACCTAGTAGACCTAGTAATAGAGAAAAATGATGCTTCTGTCAGGATCAAGGACATATATGCTGGAAGGGTAGAAAGGGTGCTTCCGGGCATGGAGGCCTGCTTTGTAGATATAGGTTCAGATATATCTGGCTACCTAAAGCTTGGACAAAGTAGCACACTAAAGGTTGGTGACAGGGTCTTGGTCCAAGTCAAAAAGTCTGACAAGGAAAACAAGAGACTTAGCCTAGACCTCGAGATATCCTTGACTGGAAGGGGACTTGTTTATATTGGTGGTCTTAAAAAACCAGTGTTTTCAAAGTCCATAAAAGATTCAAGCCAAAGGTCCAGGATAAGGTCTATACTTCCATCACCTGAGTATCTTGTAAGGACTAGGGCACAGTATATGCTAGACCAAGATTTGATAAAAGAGGCTGGTATATTGGAGAGAGACTATCAAGATGTTTTGGATTCTTTTAAGAAAAATAGGAGGATTGGCCTATTAAGACCAGCCCAATCTATAGTACTGGAATATATAGGTGATAATATAGGTGTAGATCAAGATGAAGGATCTTCTGATGAGATAGACAGGATAGTATATAGTGTGTATGGTATAGAAGAGGACTTTAATAAAGACCTGAGGGCATACTTAAAGACTGTTTCTAGCGACCTATTGTTGAAATTAGATAAGAAAAAGAATACGGATATATTTGAAGCCTATGGTATCAACACAAGGATAGGAAGATTATTGTCTAAGAGGGTGGATACAAAGCAAGGACCCTACATCATAATTGATAGGACAGAGGCCCTTAACATAATAGATGTCAATACAGGTGGTTTTGTAGGCTATAGTGACTATGAAACTACTGTTACAATGGCCAACAAGATAGCTGCCAAGGAAATAGTAAGGCAGATACTGATGAGAGATTTAAGTGGCATAATACTTGTTGATTTTATAGATATGAAGGACAAGTCAGCAAGAGACAGCCTAATAGATATTATAAATCAAGGTCTCTCTGAAGATGAGAGAAAATTTAAAGTCCATGGTTATACAAGACTGGGCCTGCTAGAGATATCCAGGTCTAGAAAGTCCAAGTCTATACTTGACTATTACGAAGATATTGACCCAAAGAACCTTTCTAGAATCAAGTCACTTGATTCTGTCATTGACGAGATTGAGAGGAGGGTACAAATAGAGGTATACCATAAGCAAAATTATGATATCAAGTTATGTGATATCCTATATGAATACAGGTTGGTTGAAATAGAAGAAATATTTAAATCATGTCAGGGCATGATCAAAAAAATGGAAGTTAGGTACAATGCGAATATTGAAAAATAGTTGTATTTTTAGATACTTGGAGGTTATATATGCTACTAAAGATCTTTCTTATATGCTTGGGAGCTGGTGTAGGTGCTTTGGCACGTTACAAGCTAGGAGAGTGTATTAAGAACAAGAATAAGAAAAAATTGAAGACCAAATTTTCACTACATACATTTATAATTAATGCGGTCGGGACTTTTTTGTTGGCTCTTTCATATTACTATATGAAAAATGATAAGCTAGTTGACCTAGTACAGCTAGGCTTTTGTGGTGGTTTTACTACATATTCGACCATGTTTTATGAAGCTCTTGATATATCCAATAATGGCTCTAAGTTATGGTCCATTACATATGTACTTTCGAGTATATTCTTGGGGGCTCTCTTGTTCTTAATAGTGGCTACTGTAGCTGACCTATAGGACTAGTATTATAAGGGAGAAAATATGAACAAGTCATTATATATATTTTTTGGAGGTTTTCTTGGAGGACTGATGAGGTACCTAGTTGGCATATTTGAAAAATCTCTATTTGGTACAGGGGATTATTCCATTTTAACAGTCAACTTAGTTGGGGCTTTTTTGCTTTCCACGATAAACTACTATGCTATAAAAAAGAAAAAAATAGATAGGTCTTCACCTTGTTACATAGGTCTTACTACTGGTTTTTTGGGAGCATTTACAAGTTTTTCCAGCCTTACAAAAGACCTTGTATTGTTTAGTCAAGAGTCTATGGCAAAGGGAATGGTCTATCTATTGCTTAGCTTGTTTGGGGGCTATATAATGGCCATCTTGGGGTCAATCCTAGGCGACAAGTTAGCAAGAATAAATAATAAATTTTGTTAAGAAAAAGGAGGTGTAGGTTTGGTAAATTTATTGATGTTGGGAACAGGTGGTAATGTACCATCATATAATAGATTTTGCTCCTGCCTCTTTATCAATTATAAGGGAAAGAAGATATTGATAGATTGCGGTGAGGGTACACAGATAGCCATGAAAAGGTATGGGTGTGGTTTTAAGGATGTAGATCTTTTGTTGATTACCCACCTTCATGGAGACCATATAAATGGAATGTTGGGTCTTTTGGCTACAATGGGCAATTCAGAAAAGAGAAACCCACTTACTATAGTTGGTCCTAGGGGAATAAAAAATGCAATAAGGGCTATGATGGTCCTATGGGAGGGTCTACCATTTAGTTTGAGGGTAATAGAAAATCCAGCTGGGAGCTTTTCCCTAATTGATGATGTATTTAAAGAAATAGAGATATCAACTTTGGAAGTTAGCCATTCTACTGAGTGCCTGGCCTATAGTCTCTACTTTAGAAGAAATAGGTTATTCGATATAGAAAAGGCAAAATCAAATGATGTACCTAAGAAACTTTGGAAGGGTCTACAGTCAGGCAGGACCTATTATATTGATGACAGGTCATATGTCCCTGACATGGTTTTAGGTCGTGAGAGAAGGGGAATAAAGCTGTCTTATGTAACTGATACAAGACCTGTAGAGTCTATACCTGATTTTATATATGGAAGCGACTTATTTATATGTGAGGGTACCTATGGAGATGATATGGATATAGCCAAGGCTGTTAAGAATAAGCATATGACCTTTAGGGAGGCTGCTGGCCTTGCCAAGAGTGGTAAGGTAGACAAGCTATTGATTACACATTTTTCTCCATCTCTAGAGGAGCCTAAGGACTACATGGCAAATGCTACAAGTGTATTTAAGAACACTGTGATAGCTCATGATGGCATAAGGCAAGACTTATCTTACAAAGATTAAGATTGATTTTAATATAACAAGTAATAGACTGTATTTACTAAAAATATAAAAGTTTATTACTTGTTTTTTTATTAAAAACCTTTTAATTATAAGATAAAAATGGTATAATTAATTATCAGAAAATTTTGTCAAAAACTCCTGCAGGGGGTGTTTTTTATTTTAAGGCACTTGTTATTAATATAGCAAATAAAAATATGACATTAAAAAATAATAGAAAAAAGCAATAGGTCTGTCTTGGATATTTTTAGGGTCAATGTTCTATTGAGAAATATGTTTGTATTATGAAGGGAGTGGGGAAATATGAGTAGATTATACATTAATACACCTAATACTGCCCAGGTAGTTGTAGAAGGTCTGTATAAGGATATGGAGAGGAGGATTATGTCTAGCCCTCCAGGTATATGTCCGATAGATATATCACTTTCTTTTTTGAGCCTATGTCATGCTCAGACCTGCGGAAAATGTGTACCATGCAGGATAGGCTTAGGCAAATTAAAGGAGTTGATGGAAAAGGTTTTATCATCAGAAGCAGACGAATCAACTATAGACCTGATTGAAGAAACTTCAAGGGTGATAATGGAAACAGCTGACTGCGCTATAGGAACAGAGGCTGCTGAAATGGTTCTAAAGGGAGTGATGGGATTTAGGGATGACTACCTATCACATATAAGGACTGGCAATTGTTCTATGGACAGGAATATATCTGTACCATGCGTTGCCCTATGCCCAGCAGGTGTTGACATACCAGGCTATATGGCCTTGGTAGGAGAGGGCAGGTACAAGGATGCTGTCAGGTTGGTAAGAAAGGACAATCCATTCACTACTGCCTGTGCCCTAGTATGCGAACACCCATGTGAGGCGAGGTGCAGGAGGACTATGGTAGATGCTCCTATGAATATCAGGGGTATCAAGTTATATGCTGCTGACCATGCTGGAGAGGTGCCACCTCCAAAACCAGCAAAATCAACAAATAAAAAGGTCGCTGTAGTCGGCGGTGGACCAAGTGGTCTATCGGCTGCCTATTACTTGTCCTTGATGGGCCACAAGGTGAGCGTATACGAGGCTAAGGACAAGTTGGGTGGTATGTTAAGATATGGTATACCTAACTACAGGCTACCTAGAAAGAGACTACAGGAAGATATAGATGCCATACTAGCAACTGGTATAGAGGTCCATACAAATGTAGAAATAGGCAAGGATTTTAGTGTTGAGGACCTATCCAAAAAATTTGATGCAGTCTATATAGCCATAGGTGCCCATGACGATAAAAAGCTTGGCCTAGAGGGTGAAAATTCTAAGGGTGTCACATCAGCAGTAGAGATGTTAAAAAATATAGGCGATGAAAAGTATCCAGACTTTACAGGTAAGAAAGTTGTTGTAATAGGTGGTGGTAATGTTGCAATGGACGTTGCAAGAACTGCTATAAGGTGTAAGGCAGACAAGGTGTCTATAGTATACAGGAGGAGACAAGAGGACATGACTTGCCTACCAGAAGAGGTAGAGGGTGCTATAGCAGAAGGCTGCCAGTTGGTAACTCTTATGGCTCCAATAAGGATAGAGGCTGACAAGGACAACAATACAAAAGCTATATGGGTTCAACCACAGATGATATCTACAATAACAAACGGTCGTGCCAAGCCGATTAATTCTTCTAAGAAAGAGGAGAGGATAGAGTGTGACCAGATAATAGTGGCAATAGGACAAAATATAGGATCCAACCACTTTAAGGAGTTCGGTATGCCTGTTAAAAAGGGAATAATTGAGGCTCTTAATTCAAGTGAAGTAAAAAATATACCGGGTGTATTTGCTGGTGGTGACTGTGTTACAGGACCGGCTACAGTTATAAAGGCTATAGGAGCTGGCAAGGTAGCTGCTGCAAATATAGATGAATACTTAGGATTTAACCACAGGATTAGTGTTGATGTAGAGATACCAAAAGTGGATTTCAAGGACAAAAAAGCCTGTGCAAGGTCAAATATGAGGGAAGTCCCTATTGAAATAAGAAAGAATAATTTTGAAGAAATCGAGTTGGGGCTTACTAGGGAAGAGACAGAGCAAGAGGTTTCAAGATGCCTTAGGTGTGACCATTTTGGTTGGGGTAACTTTAGAGGGGGTAGGACTTTAAAATGGTAAATTTAATAATAGATAATGTTGAAGTAGAAGTAAAAGAAGGCACATCTATTATGGATGCAGCCAAGTTTGCTGGAGTTGATATACCTAGGCTATGCTTTTTAAAAGACCTTAACGAAATAGGTGCCTGCAGAATATGTATAGTGGAGCTAGAAGGCACCAACAAGCTGATAACATCTTGTAACAACAAGGTGGAAGATGGCATGGTCATCAGGACCAACAGCCCTAGGGTTAGGAAGGCAAGAAGGACAAATATAGAGTTTATCCTAGCAAACCATGATTTTAAGTGTGCTACTTGCGTAAGAAGTGGAAATTGCTCTTTGCAAGATATGGCCAACAGTATGAGTATTTTCAATATGCCTTTTGAAGTAAAGTATGAAAAAAAGGCATGGAACAAGGACTTCCCACTTCAAAAGTCTTTTGAGAAATGTATAAAGTGTATGAGGTGTATCCAGGTCTGCAACAAGGTCCAGAGTTTGGGTATATGGGATGTAGTAAATTCGGGCTACAGGACAAGTGTAGATGTTTCGTGGAATAGGACTATAGAACAGGCGGATTGCTCATTGTGTGGCCAGTGTATAACCCATTGTCCAGTGGGGGCACTTACCGTTAGAAATGATATAGACAAGGTCTATAGGGCTATGGAAGACCCTAGTATAGTAACAGTAGTTCAGGTTGCTCCAGCGGTTAGGACAGCCTGGGCAGAAAGACTTAATATAGACGAAAAAGATGCCAGCACAAATCTGATGGTGGCAGCCCTTAAGAAGATTGGCTTTGACTATGTATTCGATACTAATTTTTCAGCTGACCTCACTATAATGGAAGAAGCTACAGAGTTTTTAAATAAGTTTACAGCTGGACCTATGGAATTTCCTATGTTTACTTCATGTTGTCCGGGTTGGGTTAGGTTTATAAAGTCTCAGTACCCTGACCTAGTTAAGTACTTGTCTACAGCTAAATCTCCACAGCAGATGTTCGGTACAATAGCCAAGACTTATTATGCAAAACTATTAAATATTAATCCAAAAAAAATATTTTGCGTATCTATAATGCCTTGTACTGCCAAAAAGCACGAAGCTGATATACCTAGTATAAACGACTCAGAGGCACCTAAGGATGTAGATGTAGTCATAACCACAAGGGGGCTTGAAAAGATGATAAGGTCAGAAAATATTAAATTTGATATGCTAGAAGAAGAAGCCTTTGATATGCCCCTTGGTATAGGAAGTGGAGCAGGAGCTATATTTGGTGCTACTGGTGGAGTGATGGAAGCTGCCCTAAGATCCGCCTACTACTTTGTGACAGGCAAGGATCCAGAACCGGATGCTTTCAAGTCTGTAAGGGGCCAAAAGGGCTGGAGAGAGTCTACCTTTGATATAGAAGGTAATACTGTAAGAGTGGCTGTGGCAAGTGGTTTAAAGAACGCTAGAAGGCTTATAGAGGCGCTGCTTAGAAAGGAAGTATCCTATGATTTTGTAGAGATAATGGCCTGTCCAGGAGGATGTTCGGGTGGTGGTGGCCAACCTATAAAGGATGGTCAGGAACTTGCTGAAAAAAGAGCCAAAAAGCTATATGACATAGATAAGAAGATGGCTCTTAGGTATTCACATGAAAATCCGTCCATAATAAAGGTCTATGATGACTATCTTGGAGTACCAAACTCCAAACTTGCCCACAAACTCCTACACACTGACCACGAGATGTGGGATATGGCCCTATCACCTAGGTTGACTATGGTAGAGGATGACTTTTATGATGAATATTAGCTTGAAAAATGAGATATTTGCCTAAGAGTAAGAGTAATATATAACCCTCAATACTAAATTATACAACGAAACTATTTGTTACTAGAAAAAACTATAACAATGAGTTAAAATGAAATATAGTGGGCAGGCTTGACTCAGGTCGGCTTACCCACTATATTTTATTGGAGGCGATTTACTTGGCTAAGATAACAGCTATTGAATTTCAAAAGAAGAATAAGGATAGGGTTAACTTATATCTTGATGGGCAGTACTTTATGTCCTTGTATGCTGAGTTAATCTATAAGTTTAAGCTTGAAAAGGGGCAGGATATAAATATAGAGGACCTAACAGAGGTCATCAAAAACGATGATTTTGAGAAGGCTAAAAACAAGGCCCTCAATTCTATTTCCAAGGCAGAAAAATCCGAAAAAAGACTAAGGGAAAAACTAGCTGGAGAGTTTGCACCTGAAATCATAGATAAAGTAGTTGAATTTATGAAAAAATATTCCTTTATAGATGATGAGAGGTATGCTGACAGGATTGTCAACAATGATCTGAATTTCAAGAAATTGGGTAAGAATAGGATTAAACAAAACCTCTACTCAAAGGGTATATCAAGCTCTGATATAGACAGGGCAATATCTAATGTAGATAGGGACGTAGAGCTAGAAAATGCAATTATCCTAGCTAAAAAGAGGATGTCAAAGTTGAAGAATGAAGAGCCTAGGAAAAAAAGATCAAAAATATATCAACATCTGGCCTATAAGGGATTTGATTATAATACGATTAATTCTGCTCTTAGGAGAGTATTAGATGAAGAGGATGATTTTTTAGAATGAAGAATTTAGTATTGGTTATTTTAAGTTTGTTAGTAGGTGTGATAAATATAATAAGACTCTACTTAAATGATAGAAACAATTATTAGATTGGACTTATAATCCTCGCTGTGATAAAATATAATTATCATGGTTGAAGGGAAAAGACGATGAAAGAATTAGATGAACTATTAAAATATGCGATAGATAAAAACGAAAGTAAAATTAAAGATTTTTTGTCCTCTAAGAGAGGCTACAAGGTAGGTATAATGGGGGGAACATTCAACCCCATTCACAATGCCCACTTGGTTATAGCTGAATTTATAAGGGACAAGTATTGTTTGGATAAGATTATATTTATTCCTACAGGTAATCCACCACATAAGAGTCATGTAGTCGACAAGCAGCACAGGTTTGATATGGTAGTACTTGCAACTAGGAAGAATGATGATTTTTTCGTTTTGGACTATGAGATGAGACAGACCCATATGACATATACGGTGGATACTCTCAAGTATTTGAGGTCTATATATGATTTTGAAGACTTATATTTTATTACAGGGTCTGACACTATAAACCAGATAGAGACTTGGAAGGATTTTAGAGAAAACTTCGCTCTTGCCAAGTTTATAGCTGCTGCAAGACCTGGGATTAATCTTTTAGAAACACAGGAAAACATAGTAAGATATAGAAGGGAATATGGAGCCAGTATAGATATGTTATATGTGCCCGCCCTTGAGATTTCTTCAACCTACATCAGGTCTAGGTTAAAGAGTAACCATACAATCAAGTACCTGATGCCTACTAGGGTTGAAGAATACATTTATGATAGAGGAATATACGGAGGTGCAATAGACTAGATGGATATAGCAAATATGATAGATAAATTAGATGAATATCTACCAGAAAAGAGAAAGATCCATTCTATAAACGTGTCCAAGTCTGCGGTTAGACTGGCTAAAATCTTGGGGTGTGATGAGAAAAAAGCTGAGATAGCAGGTATCCTGCATGATACAGCTAAGTATGTAAAGTACGAAGACGTTCCTAAATATTGCACAAAGTATTCGATAGTTTTAGATGATATGGAACAAAAATCAACAGCCCTATCCCATAGTGTTGTTGGTTCATATATAGCTAGACATGAGTTTGGCATAGAGGATGAGGAGATACTTAGTGCAATTAGGTACCATACCACCGGAAGACCAGGCATGACAGATCTTGAAAAATCTGTCTACCTTGCAGATTTGATAGAGGTTGGAAGAAATTATCCGATGGTTGATGAACTTAGAGAACTGGCTTATTCAGGCAAAGTTGATGAAGCTGTACTAAGGTCTATGGACAATACAATAGGAGTAGTCCTAAAAAAGAAGGCACCTATGCATCTTAGGACAGTAGAGGCTAGAAACTACTACCTTAGTTTGGTAAAGGAAAAAGAAAAATTAAAAAAATAATGGACAATATATCTACAAAATAGTATAATTGGTAGATTAGCAGTTTAATAATAAGAGAGTATAGGAGGTTATAGTCTGTATAGGCTATGACCTTTAAAAAAGAAAGGGGATTTATGGAAACAGTTGAAAGTATATTAGCAAAGATTTATGATGCAATAGATGACAAGATAGGTCAGGATATAGTTATCTTAAACATCGGTAAGGTATCAAGCCTATGTGATTATTTTGTAATTGCAACAGGATCTTCTTCAAGGCAGGTAAAGGCTATAGCAGATAGCGTAGAGGATGAAATGACAAAGATTGATATAGAGCCAAGGGGTAAGGAAGGGATTACAAGCCAGTCTTGGGTCCTACTTGACTACGGCGATATCATGGTACATATATTTGACGAAGAAAACAGAGGTTTCTACAACCTAGAAAAGCTATGGAAGGATGCACCATACGTAGAAAGAGACGAACTAGCTTAAAGGATTATAATAGGAGTGGACATGACTAAGGATATTAAAAAATATACAAATGAATATGGGCCACTAGTATCCATAATAGTGCCTATCTATAATGCAGAAAAATATTTAAAAGACTGCCTAGAATCAATCAAAAACCAGACATACAAGAATATAGAGGTTATAATGGTAGATGATGGTTCCAAGGATGGGTCTGCTGGTATAGCTAGGAGGTATGCATCAAGCGACAGTAGGTTTATCTACATATTGCAGGAAAATTCAGGTGTATCAGTGGCTAGAAATACAGGTCTAAAAAAGGCTAGGGGCCAGTATTTGTGTTTTGCAGATTCAGACGATATACTCCATTGTGATATGGTCAGGGTTCATCATGAAAAGGTGGTTGAATCAGGACTTGATATAGGTGTTTCTACTTATAAGGTATTCAAGGACAAGTCTGAGATAGTAGACAACAAGCCATGTGACCTATTAGCCAAGACAAGTATAAAGAGCGACAAGGAAGCCCTTATAGCCATGCTAAAAGACGCTAAGTATTCAGGCTACACATGGAACAAGATATTCAAGACCAGCCTTGTAAAGGATTCAAGTGGCTTGAAGGTAGGCTTTGAAAAGAAGCTACATATGTGTGAGGACCTCTATTTTTGCAGTGTCTTGATGAAAAAGGCCGGTAAGGTTGCATTTTATGACCAAGACCTGTATTATTATTTTGATAATGTAAATGGTATTACAAGTGGCAAATACTCTAAGAAGTTGTTTACGCAGTTAGAGGCCTTAGAGATGATAGCTGCCCTCTATAAGGGTGATGCAGATGTTCAAAAAGAGATGGCAAGGGTCATGTGCCAGGTGACAGTCAGCCATTATTCTAGGATGATCAAGGCAGGTGTAAAAGACGATTATATTGAAAATATCTACAAGGATACTATTAAGAAGTATAGCAAGGGCTTAGACCATCCATCCGTAAATAAGAAGGATAGGATATTGGCTAATATGATTATGAAAATGCCAGCTAGCATCTACAGGCTGGTATATGGAATATACTCAAAGAGATTGTAAATTTAGACAGTATTCTCGTTGACATTGATATTCTAATATGTTAAGATAACTTGTATATAATATAAGGGACTAGGATCCTTTCAATAGGGGTAGGTCTTGATCCTATCCAATACAGACGGAGTAGTAGTTATAGAAGAAATTACAGAGAGTTGACGGTGGTGAGAGTCAATATTTTGGACATGATGAACTTGCCGGTCAACCTGTATGACCGTTGTTGGTTTAAAGACTTAACCGAGAGGGCAGGAATTCCTGTCAATTAGGGTGGTACCGCGAGTGATCTCGTCCCTAAACTATTTAGTTTAGAGGCGAGTTTTTTATTGTAAATTTTTAAGCTATTTACAACCGCTCCTAAACTAAGAATTTCAAACGATAATAAATATAAGGCCTAAGAGGTCAAAGAGCAATTATTAGGAGGTAATTTTATGAGCGTTTATGATTTTTCAAAAATCGAAAAGAAATGGCAAAAAGTCTGGAAAGACAATAACCAGTACAAGATGGATACAAGGGATGATTCAAAGCCTAAGTACTATTGTCTAGAAATGTTCCCTTACCCATCAGGTAAGATCCATATGGGGCATGTTAGAAACTACTCAATAGGTGACGTGGTAGCTAGGTTTAAGAAGATGGAAGGCTACAATGTCCTACATCCAATGGGATGGGACTCATTTGGTCTACCAGCTGAAAATGCAGCGATCAAGCATGGAGTTCACCCACACAAGTGGACAATGGCTAATATAGAGGAGATGAAGGACCAGCTATCAATGCTAGGCCTAAGCTATGACTGGGACAAGGAAGTAGCTACTTCAACTCCAGAGTACTACAAGTGGACACAGAAGATATTCTTAAAGTTCTTAGAAAATGACCTAGCCTACAAGAAGAAGTCATTTGTAAACTGGTGTCCATCATGTGAGACAGTACTAGCCAATGAACAGGTAGTAGATGGTCACTGTGAAAGATGTGATACACTAGTTGAAAAGAAGGAGCTAGAGCAGTGGTACTTTAAGACCACTGAATTCTCAGAAGAGCTACTAGCTGACCTTGATACACTAGACGGATGGCCAGAAAAGGTAAGATTGATGCAGAAGAACTGGATCGGTAAGAGTCACGGTGCCCATGTTGACTTCAAGGTTAAGGACATGGACAAGACTATCACAGTCTACACTACTAGACCAGATACAATATTCGGTACAACATTTATGGTTGTAGCTCCTGAGGCCCAGCTTGCAAGAGACCTTGTTGCTGGTACTGAATACGAAAAGGACTTGGACGAATTCCTTACAAAGATGCACACTATGACACAGATAGAAAGAGAAGCGGCGGACCTAAAGAAGGACGGTAGGTTTATAGGTAGGTATGTAATCAACCCTATAACAAACAAGGAAATGCCTATATGGATAGCCAACTATGTCCTAGCTGACTACGGTACTGGTGCTGTAATGGGTGTACCAGCTCATGACGATAGAGATGAAGATTTCGCTAAGACTTTTGATATGGAAATCGTGCCTGTAATAGATGAAGATGGAAAGATGATAAATTCTGGTGAATTTACAGGAATGGACAAGGATGAAGCCTTCAAGGCAATTATAGAAAAGCTAGAAAAGGACGGTCTTGGTAAGTCTACAACTAACTATAGACTAAGAGATTGGTTGATATCTAGACAGAGATACTGGGGATGCCCAATACCTGTAGTATACTGTGATGATTGTGGTATAGTGCCAGTCCCAGAAAAGGACCTACCAGTTTTACTTCCAACAGATGTAGAATTTACTGGAAAGGGAGAATCTCCACTTACAACTTCTGAAACATTCAACGACTGCGTTTGTCCTAAGTGTGGCAAGAAGGCTAAAAGAGAAGTAGATACAATGGATACATTTGTAGACTCATCTTGGTACTATATGAGATATGCAGACAACCAGAACACAGAAGATATATTTGACTCAGAAGTTATTGACAAGTGGCTGCCAGTTGACCAATATATAGGTGGTGTAGAGCACGCTATACTTCACTTATTGTATGCAAGATGGTTTACAAAGGCCTTTAATAAGATGGGAATGACAAAGCATGTTGAACCATTCAAGAACCTACTTACTCAGGGTATGGTACTTATGGATGGCTCAAAGATGTCTAAGTCTAAGGGGAATATAGTATCTCCAGTTGAGATGGTTGAAAAATACGGTGCCGACACTGCTAGATTATTTATCTTATTTGCAGCGCCACCAGAAAGAGACCTTGAGTGGTCAGAACAGGGAGTTGAAGGATGCTTCAAGTTCCTAAATAGGGTATTCAGAGTTGTTGATGAACTAGCAGATATTGCTAAGGTCAACCATGAATTCGGTGAACTGACTAAGGAAGACAAGGCTATGAGGGCCAAGACTAACAGTACACTTAAGAAGGTATCAGAGGACCTAAGCGACAAGTTTGGATTTAATACTGCTATAGCAGCCTTGATGGAACTTATAAACGACCTATACAAGTACAAGGAATTAGACACTAGAAACGATGCTGTTATCAAGGAAGCTATTGAAGCTGTAGTAGTTATACTAGCACCATTTGCCCCTCACCTAGGTGAAGAGTTATGGTCAATGATAGGCAAGCTGGGTAGCATATTCGATATAAGATGGCCTCAGTACGATGCTGAAGCTATAAAGTCTGATGAGATAGAGGTTGTAGTTCAGATAAATGGCAAGCTAAAGTCAAAGATAATGATAGATGCCAAGACAAGTAGAGAGGAGATGCAAGAAATAGCCCTAAAGGATGAAAAGATTGTTGAAGCTATTGAAGGCAAGAATGTTGTAAAAGTAATTGCAGTGCCTGGTAAGCTTGTCAACATCGTAGCTAAATAATTACGATTAATAGAATTATTTATTTTTTAGGTGTTGTCAAACCACAGACTATATGATAATATATAGCTGTGAAAAGAATATGTTAATATGATTATAAAGGGTTATTGCTTGAGTGCAGTGCCCTTTTTATTGTTTAATTTTAAGGTATTATTTATTTTGGCGAAAGTTTAAAAACAAAGAGAGAGGAGATTTGTATGGAAGCACAAAAGAGAAAAGAAGCAATCAGTGGTCTTATGTTAGGAGTAACAGCACTTGTTTGGGGTGTTGCATTTATATTCCAGAGGACTGGTATGGAACATATAGGTCCCTACGCATTTAATTTTTTCAGATGCCTTGTGTGTGTTATATTCTTGATGTTGGTATCTTATATATCGGATATGAGATTTAAGAGAAAGAATATAAAAGTTGGTGGATTTAAAGACAAGGCTATATTTAAGGGGGGTATACTCGCTGGTGTGGTACTATTTTTGGCTATGAGTTCACAGCAGGTAGGTATGGTGAGTACAACTGCTTCAAAGGCAGGTTTTATAACTACAATGTATATAGTTATAGTTCCACTTTTAGGTGTCTTCTATGGAAGAAAGGTATCTCCTAAGATTGTTGTATGTGTTGCACTAGCTGCTGTAGGCCTATATCTATTGTCTATCAAGAGTGGTTTTACTATCAGCAGGGGGGATTTCTTTGTATTTGTGTCCGCTATTTTTTATTCTCTACAGATAGTAGTAATAGATATATTTGCACCAGGTGTGGACTCAATCAAGTTATCTTTAGTCGAATTTATAACTGCGGGCATATTATCTCTTGTTGCTATGCTCGTTCTTGAGACAGTAACAATGGAATCAGTTATGCTTGCATCTACAGCTATCTTATATACAGGTTTGATGTCAAGTGGTATTGGATTTACTTTACAGATAGTTGCTCAAAAAAATTTACAGCCCACAATAGCATCACTTCTTATGAGTTCTGAATCAGTTGTATCTTTACTTGCAGGAATTGTACTATTGGGTGAGAGTTTGACTAGTAGAGAATTTTCAGGATGTTTTATATTGGTAGTGGCAATTTTACTAGCTCAGATTGATTTCCCTGTTAAAAAAATAAAAAAGAGTCATTAGTATATAGATAAGACAATACTTATAAAGGGCTTAGTAATGAATTATAAAATTCTACTAAGCCTTTTTATTTTTATAAAAAAATAAATTGAGCATACTTATCTTAAGTAAACTTACAGCAAAATAATTATAATATTTATTAATAAGGTGTTTTAGATTATTGTGAGTTTAGAAAACCATTCAATAAACTGAAAATTCACAGTTTTGAAAGTTTTACCTAATTAAAAATAAGTTATTTATATGTTGATAATGTTTTCTTAATGTGTTAATATATTATTTGTGTTGCGGGGGATTTGCAATACGGGAAAATAAAAATATTATAGGAGGAAGAAAATGAAAGACAAGAAATTTAAATTAGGTTTAGTTTCTAAGCTTATCATTGCAATCGCAATAGGTATTGCATTGGGTAGTTTTAAGTTCATACCAGCAGGTCTACTAAGAGTATTGATTACTTGTGCTAGCTTGTTCGGTGAATTTTTAAGTTTCATAATACCACTAATGATTATAGGTTTTGTGGTAAAGGGTATTGCGGAATTATCAGATGGTGCAGGTAAATTATTGGGTATAACAGCCATAACTGCATACTGTTCAACACTTGTGGCAGGAACAATAGCATTTTTTGTAGCAAGTAACTTTTTCCCAACATTTATAACACCAGACTTAATCGAAAAGGTAAAGGGTACGGTGCCAGCACTTGAGACTTATTTTAAGATTAATTTAAAGCCTATGTTAGATGTAACTAGTGCAGTTGTATTTGCATTTATAATGGGTCTAAGTATCTCTTGGTTAAAGTCAAAGGGTAGAGGTAAGGTATTATATGAAGTATTCGATGACTTTGAAGCAATTATATCTAGAGTGTTAAGCAAGGTTATAATACCATTACTTCCAATGTTCATATGTGGTAACTTTGCAAACATGGCTTATACAGGATCTGTAGCAAGTGTACTTTCAATATTCTGGAAGGTATTCGTAACAGTAATTATCCTTCACTTATTATATGTAAGTGCTATGTTTATAGTATCTGGTACATATGCAGGCAAGAACCCATTTAGATTAATAAGAAACCAGGTGAATGGTTATGTGACAGCTGTAGGTACTCAGTCTTCAGCGGCCACTATACCAGTAAATATAGAATGTGCTAAGAAAAATGGTGTATCAGAAGATATCAGAAACTTCGTTGTGCCACTATGTGCTACAATACATCTTGCAGGATCAATGATAACTATAACATCTTGTTCTGTAGCCGTTTTACTTATGAACGGTCTTCCATTTAGCTTTGCAACTGTATTTGGATTTATAGCTATGCTAGGTGTTGCAATGGTTGCAGCTCCAGGTGCTCCAGGTGGTGCTATAATGTCAGCTCTTCCATTCTTACCAATGGTTGGTATTACATCACAGGTAATGCAGCAGCTAATGATCACTCTATACTTAACTCAGGACTCTTTCGGTACAGCAGCTAACGTATCAGGTGACAACGCTATAGCAGTATTTGTAGACAAGCTATACAGCAAGCATATAAACAAGAGTGCATAATAAACTCAGATAAAAATATGTAGTTTAATAAAATTTATATCTGTAGATTCCTAGCCTTTTAGCTAGGGTCTACGGATTTTTTTCTTTATAGGTTGACATATAGTAGCCATTCAGTTATAATCTCTATTAGAAGGGGAGTAGCGCTGTTGCCTCTGGTTGAGTATACCGGTGGTTTACATCTGTTAGTCGTCAGGCCAGTATTTTTATACTCGGTTAACAGACAAGTTTACCTTGATAGCAAGACCTTCAGAATAAGGGCAGATTGTACTTATTTTGAAAGTTTTGTTATTGAGGTTTTTTTTTACAATAAATTATATATTGGAGGTATCTTATGGAGAGAAATACGCAGGAAAAGTACTACCTGCTTGAAGCTGATGATGCAATATCAAAGCTAGCTTCATCAAAAAATGGTTTGAGTGAGGTAGAGGCTCAAAAGAGGTTAAATGACTTTGGTAAAAATGAACTTAGGGAAAAAGAAAGTGACCCTACTTGGAAGATATTTTTGGAGTCCTTTAAAGATCCTATGGTTATCATATTGATTGGGGCTGCAATACTTCAGATAGTAACAGGATCTGTGATGGAGTCTTTGATCATATTTGTCGTCTTGATTTTAAATGCTGTACTAGGTACAGTCCAGACAAAAAAGGCGGAGTCATCAATAAACAGTTTAAAGCAGATGTCAGTTCCATCTGCCAAAGTTATTAGGGATGGACAAAAACACACAGTATCTTCTACGGAAGTAGTGCCTGGAGATATAGTTCTATTAGAAGCTGGGGACTATGTGCCAGCAGATGGTAGGCTAATAGAGGCAGAGTCTTTGAAGATTGTTGAGGGTATGCTGACAGGTGAGTCCGAACCAGCACAAAAGAGCACAGGGAAATTGATGGAAGAGTCATCAGTTGGTGATAGGGTAAATATGGTCTACTCAACATCAATGGTAGTAAATGGTAGGGCAACATACGTCTGTACAAGGACTGGTATGGATACAGAAATAGGCAAAATAGCAGACCTACTAGAAAATACAGATGCTAAGCAGACACCACTGCAGTCAAATATAGAGATATTCTCTAAGAAGCTTGGTGTTGCAATAGTCCTTATATGCCTACTTATATTTGGTATTCAGGTATTTAGAGCATACACACATCCTACTGGAGTTGAGATGAAGACAGTAATACTTAACTCATTTATGTTTGCAGTTGCAATAGCTGTAGCAGCTATACCAGAAGCCCTTTCTTCTATAGTTACAATAGTCCTTTCAATCGGTACTAAGACTATGTCAAAGAAGAATTCTATAATAAGAAAGTTACCTGCTGTTGAAACTCTTGGATCAACATCTATAATATGTACAGATAAGACAGGTACTCTTACAATGAACAAGATGACAGCAGTAGAGTACTACAAGTATTCAAAGGATGCAGAATCAATAGAGGTTGTAGAAGAACCTAAAAAAGATTCAGTGGATTTGGAAAACTTCAATTCAGAAGATATGTTAAATATAGCTGCTGCCCTCTGTAATGACTCAGTTATAAAGGAAGATGGCAAGGAGATAGGAGACCCTACAGAGGTTGCACTTACAGTACTTGCTGACAAGAAGGGCTATATAAGTGACAGGGTAAGGGATATTTATCCAAGACTCCAGGAGCTGCCTTTTGATTCAGATAGAAAGCTGATGAGTACCTACCACAAGATCAATTCTAAGGGTATCATGATAACCAAGGGAGCTCCAGATATTATTATATCTAGGTCTAGCAAGGTATTGGTTGGAAGTCAAGTCGTTGAAATGACTGAGGACATAAAAAATGAAGTAAGAGACCAGAATGAAAAATATTCAAATAAGGCTCTTAGGGTATTGGCCTTTGGATATAGACAAATGGACGAGGGCAAGAAAATTGGAATCGAAGACGAGGATAAATTTATCTTTATAGGTCTAGTTGCTATGATTGACCCGCCAAGAAATGAAGTTATAGAAGCAGTAGCAAAGGCAAAGTCAGCAGGTATCAAGCCTATAATGATCACTGGAGACCACAAGACCACAGCAGTAGCTATAGGTAAAAACATAGGCCTATTTAATGAAGGTGATATATCATATACAGGACTAGAACTTGACAATCTGACTGATGAAGAATTGGACAAGCAGCTAGAAAAGATAAGTGTATATGCCAGAGTTTCTCCTGAAAACAAGATAAGAATCGTAGGAGCATGGCAGAAAAAGAACAAGGTCACTGCTATGACAGGTGATGGAGTAAATGATGCTCCAGCCCTTAAAAATGCTGACATAGGTATAGCTATGGGGTCTGGAACAGAAGTTGCCAAAGAAGCTGCTTCCATGGTATTGGTAGACGACAACTTTGCGAGTATTATAGCTGCAGTTGAAGTAGGTAGGACTGTATATTCAAATATTAAAAAGTCTATAACATATCTATTTTCAGGTAATTTAGGTGCCATAATATCTATCTTATTTGCAGTGTTTGCAGGATGGACAAATCCTTATACAGCCCTTCAGTTGATATTTATAAATATGGTAAATGACTCTATACCAGCGATTGCTCTTGGTATGGAAAAACCAGAAGAAGGTGTCATGAGTATGGATCCTAGGGAAAAAAATGAAGGTCTACTAGGCGGCGGAACACTTCAGGCTATCCTATCAAGGGGGGTATTTGTAGGTATAGCGGCCATTGTAGCCCAGTATGTAGGTATGAAGCACTCTCCTAATATGGGTGTAGCCATGGCATTTACAACCCTATTGCTTGCTAGGACCCTACAGACATTTGCATGTAGGTCAGATTTTAGAAGTGCATTTGCCATAGGTTTCTTCTCAAACAAATATGTAGTAGGTGCAGTACTTATATGTCTATCATTATTGGGTCTGGTATTGTTACCACCAGTGAGGGGAATATTTGCTATACCAGCTGAATATTCAATGACTAACCTAGCAGTATCATTCCTTATAGCCTTGATATCAGTCCTATTTATGGAAATAGCAAAGGCTATAAGTTACTCTAAGGTAAAAAAATTGAGAGCAGAAAATAGACTAGATATATAAACTATCTATATAAAATACACACAAAAGCACAATTATGAATTATATATGAAGATTTGATGAAATAAATAAACAATTAATAAAAATTATCAATTAGGTATTGACAAGTCTACCCAAATGTTATATTATATTCACATAAGATGATAACGATTATCATCAAGGACAAGGAAATTGATAGAGTATAAATATATTATGGGGGGATAAGATGAGTTTATTAGTAATTGGTGGTCATGAAAGAATGGAAAAAGACTATTATAAGTTGGCAAAGAGTAGAGGATATAAGACTAAGGTATATACAACAATGTCTAGCCAGGTCAAGAATTCTATAGGAAGTCCTGATGCAATAGTAATATTGACTTCAACTGTATCTCATAAACTGACTAGGATAGTTGAGTCTCAGGCTAAGAAGATGGATATACCTATTATAAGGCATAAAAATTCTAGCAAGGTAGCTTTTAATGAATGTCTATCACAGGTAGACCTATGTCTGGGTAATTGTCAAGATTGCAGAAAGCTTGGTAAGTGTAAGGGTATGGCTAACTAATTATCTATACTCAACTAAATTAAATTGAGACAACCCTCTTGCTTACATAGATATTATGATTGATGTGAAAGCAAGAACAATACTTATATAATAATTTTAAAGATGTTCCTTTATGGGGCATCTTTAATTTTGAGATTTATTTCTTTTCTTATTCTAGATTAATTTACTTGATATATGTTTAATAGGATATATCTTTTGGGTATTATTATCATATAATTTTAGGAGGAGGAAATGACTTGAAGGATACTTATTTTGTTAAAATTAAAGAAATAATCAATGAAGGTAAAAATAGATCTACTTATATATTCGATATACCAGAAGAAATGAAGTGGGTGGAGGGAAGTCATATCTCTCTAGCACTTAAGGAAGCCTTGGTAGATGGCAAGTTTGATAAAACTCTTGTGCGTAAGTTTTCTATAGCTACAACAATAGATGAAGGAAAGATAGCTCTTTCTACAAGACTTGACAGTAGTGATTCTGACTATAAGAAGAAGTTGTCAAATATGTGCGTTGGTGATGAATGTATCTTATATGGATGTGAATCACATATGCCAATTAGAAGGGAAAATAAGAAGCTAGTACTTATATCTATGGGTGTAGGTATGGCAACCATGAGGCCTATAATTAAGACCTACCTGTATGATACTAGGGGGGTAGATGGCATACAGAATATATGTGTTGATAGGACTGGCGACTACCTATACAGGTCTGAGATTTCATGCGATATAGAAAACAATCTTGAAACAATAGTAGCCAAGTCTAGAAGTGACATAAAGGATATACTAGGCAATAGAAATATAATAGACTACCACAATTCTATATTCTATATAGTTGGTAGCAAGGACTTCTTGAAGAGTATAATAAAGATTTTGAAATACAATGGCGTAGGTCAAGACTCTATTATGATTGACAAGTCTAAGGCTGCTCTTGAGACTTATTTTAATGCCGAAAAGTACGATGTTCTAAAGGTAAAGGAATATCATAAAACTTCTAATAAATTTATGCCCCTTGCCTTTGCAGGTGGTGGTTGCTCATGTGGAGGCAACTGTACTTGTAAGTAATAAAAAAGGACCCACGATTTTTTGTCGATGGGTCTCTTTTATGGTATGACGGGCATGCCGTCAGTCTGTGGTGAAAGTCCACGTAGGGCGTAGTTGCCGACGAACCTCATAGCAACTTGCAAGGTTATCACCGTGAGGTGATGGCGAGAAGAAGCAATAGCAAAATCGTAGCCTGACGTACAGAAACCTAATATCAAGGCTTACATAAAGGATGAGTGGGCCATTAGTCACAAAGTCCAAAAGGCAAACGTAACTTATGTAAGTAAATTAGGCAGGTAGACGAGGAAAGACTGACGACTTATCCCGTGAGGTCTCACAGAGGGAAAAACTAGTAACAACGAACTGTGAGAAGTCAGCAGAAGCCATAGTAGTGGAGAAGTTTCTGTAATGGGAATGGAGCGAAGGGCCGAACAATTCTAAAAGTCAAAGTGACTTAATCAAACTGAGTATATAAGTTCGACGAGAAATATAGTAGCAAAGACGTAACGGAGTGAACATTTCACAGGAGCTAGGGCTAG
>NZ_ADJN01000068.1:0-1468 GCF_000178095.1 Peptostreptococcus anaerobius 653-L
GATATGTACCCTCTTTACTGGACAAACCAGTAAGGAGGGTATTTTTATGCGATATAGTTATGAATTCAAAAAAGAATGCGTAGAACTATACAAACAAGGAAAGTGGATGGAAACACCAGAAGGTGTTAAACCTCGTACGTTTAGAGACAAAATTAGATATTGGAGCAAACTTGTAGATTTTCATGGAGAAGAAATCCTTAAACACAATGAACAGAATAAAAAGTGGAGTGCAGAAGAAAAGTTTAAGCTTGTATCAAAAGTATTAGCAGGAAATTCTTACGAAGAAACAGCACTTAAATCTGGAATAAATACAAATATTCTTTATCAATGGGTTAACAAATATAAAAAATTTGGGTATAATTCTCTTGAGATTAAGAAAAGAGGACGTCCACCTAAAATGAAAGATAAGAATGAAAACACTAATATAGATCCAAAGCCACTTAACGAATCAGAAAGAGAAGAACTTATTCGTTTAAGAGAAGAAAATGAATACTTAAGAACAGTTCAAGCAGTCGAAAAAAAATTAGACGCCTTGAGAAGAGAAAAGTATGCTGCATATCTCAAGGCGAAAAAGCAGCAGTCATCAGAGAACTAAGAACTGAAGGGTACAAATTAAAATATCTTTTAAAGGCTATGAACATGCCTAAATCAACATACTACTACGAATTAAGTAAAGTTGACAAAGTTGATCTAAGAAACAAAGAGATCAAAGAACAAATAAAAGAAATATTTACTTCAAACAAGGGTAGATACGGAGTAAGAAGAGTTCATCAAACGCTCTTAAGTAAAGGATATATAGTTAATCACAAAAGAGTTCAAAGACTTATGCACAATATGAATCTTTTAGGCAAGAGACCAAAAGAAAAATATCATTCATATATTGGCAATGTCGGTAAAGTAGCTGGTAACATCATAAATAGAGACTTCACAGCAACAAAGCCATGTACTAAGTGGACTACAGATGTATCCCAATTTAACTTTGCATGGGGTAAATGCTATCTATCACCAATATTAGATATGTATACAAACGAGATCATCTCATATGACTTATCCTTACATCCAAATCTAGAGCAAGTATCAAGAATGCTTGATAGAGCGTTTGAAAAGTTTCCATGCGTAGAAGGCTTAATCATGCACTCAGACCAAGGATGGCAATATCAAAACAGCTACTACATCAAAGAACTAGAAAAGCATCAAATAACGCAGTCAATGTCAAAAAAAGGAAACTGCTACGATAACTGTATTATGGAAACATTCTTTGGCAGACTAAAAACAGAGATGTATTATGGATATGAGAGAGATTTTAAGACATTTAAAGAGTTTTCAAAAGCAATAGATGAATATATATATTACTACAACAACGAAAGGATTCAGAAGAAAACAAAATGGATGCCACCTACTTTGTATAGGTTAGCATCCATGAATGTAAACTAAATATTAATGTGTCCAGTTTTATGGGTACACATCA
>NZ_ADJN01000067.1:0-560 GCF_000178095.1 Peptostreptococcus anaerobius 653-L
AGAAATGAATGAGCATTTAGGATATGAGAAATATTCTAGGGCTTTACGTTGGCGATGCCGAATCTTCAAAATACTGGTTATCAGTATTTAATGAGCTTAAAAACAGAGGGCTAAAGGATATTATGATAATTTGTGCAGACGGATTAACAGGTATTAAAGAGTCCATAAACGTGGCTTTTCCAAATACTGAATACCAACGCTGTATAGTACATCAAGTCAGAAATACATTGAAATACGTTAGCTACAAAAACAAGAAAGAGTTTGCTGCGGATTTAAAATCAATTTACTTGTCAGGATCCGAAGAACAGGCTAGGCAAAATTTAGATGCTGTTAGTGAAAAATGGTCTGAAAAATACCCGAATTCCCTTAAATCATGGTATACAAACTGGGATTGTATAATTCCTATTTTTAAATTTTCTCCAGAAACTAGAAGAGTTATATACACTACAAACGCTATAGAGAGCCTCAATGCCCAGTTTAAGAGATTAAACAGGAATAGAAGTGTGTTCCCGACTAAATCTTCTTTGGAAAAAGCTTTATTTTTATCAGTAGAAAAAATT